>JAUXGW010000050.1 GCA_030621865.1 Actinomycetes bacterium | reverse complement strand
CGGAACTGAGCCGCGGTGACATCACCCAACCGGGACCACGCGATGGCTGAGACGGTGCCGTTGGATGTTCCCCGGACAACATTGGCAATGGCCCACTGCTCGTACGCAGAGGTGCCCGTGAGGAACACTGGTGATCCCTGACCGACGGCCGTCACAGGGCCGGTCCCGCGGCCTGCCGGGGCATCACCTGCGTCGATGACCTCCTGAGGAAGACCACCGGGCCAGGTGGCTGAGGCCAGGAGGAACTTGCGGGAGATCTGGATCCGTTCCTTGAGTTCGTCCGCGCCGAGTTCGTCGACCAGCCACTTCATGCGGGCCCGCAGGTTGTTCTTGCGGTTGCCGGCCTGATCGAAGACACGGACGCAGGCCTCGAGGGTTGCCATGAGTTCTTCGCGAGTTGTGAAATCCTCCAGTGCGATCGCTGGATGCGGATTGGCCCCCAGACCGCCCGCGATGAACACCCGGAAGCCGGCCTCGTTGGTGCCGTCTTCACCGGTGCGGTTCAGTGCAATCACACCGACGTCGTTGAACATGGCCTGACCGCAGTCGGTTACGCAGCCGGAGAAGTTGATCTTGAACTTCCGCGGCAGACGCTGCGAGATCGGGTTCCGGAGGAAGTGCCGGAATGTGGCCTCGGCCCATGGCTGTATGTCCAGCACCTCGTGAGGGCAAGCTCCTGCGAGGTGGCAACCCATAACGTTGCGCACAGTGTCTGAGCAGGCTTCGCGAGTCGTCAGATCCACGGCTGCCAGATCCCAGAGTGCTGACGGAACCTCGGAGAGCTGGACGTAGTGGAACTGGACGTTCTGCCGGGTGGTCAGGTGGCCCCAACCGCGGCTGTACCGCTCGGAGATATCTGCGAGGCGATCAAGTTGGGCAGGCGAGAGTGCTCCGTATGGCGCCTTGATGCGCAGCATCTGGTTGGTTCCACCCTGGCGCTGGCCATAAACACCGTTGGCCAGTCGGAAGACCCTGAACACTTCTTCATCGAGATTGCCGGCCAGATATTCGGCGAGTTGTGTTTCGAACTTGCGGATGTCGCCCGCCATGTCGGGATCAATGGCGTCCGTGTCCACGGTTCCGTCGGTGTCGATCTCAATCGTGGTCACAGTTGTCCCCAGAGCTCATCGCGGCCAATTGTTGACCTGTCTGGTCAGGTTTCTACCAAACCCGACCAGACAGGTCAACAATTACCCTGTGGTTGATGTCACACAGGGATCACACAGGAGCGCGGGATCACACAGGAGCGCGGGATCAGTCCTGGCTGAGGAGTTCCGCCACCCGGAAAGCAAGCTCAAGGCTCTGGCGGGCATTCAGCCGGGGATCACAGATCGTTTCGTAGCGAAGACCCAGATCGTCGTCCAGCAGTTCCTCGGCTCCACCGAGGCACTCGGTGACGTCGTCGCCGGTGAGTTCCACATGTACACCTCCGGGCCAGGTGCCTTCGGCGGCATGGGCCGCGAAGAAACCCCGGATCTCATCGAGAATCGACTCGAAATGGCGGGTCTTGCGACCTGAAGTCGAAGTGAACGTGTTTCCATGCATGGGATCACATGCCCACACCACCGGATGGCCTGCATCGGCAACTGCGCGCAGCAAGGGTCGGAGGTGATCTCCAACCTTGTCGGCTCCCATGCGGGAAATCAGCGTGAGTCGGCCGGGGATGCGATCGGGATTCAGCGTTTCGCAGAGTTCCACGATCTCGTCGGTGCCGATCGTGGGTCCGACCTTGCAGCCGACCGGATTGGAGATGCCGCGCGTGAACTCCATGTGTGCATCTTCCAGCCCGCGGGTCCGTTCGCCTATCCAGACGAGGTGGGCGGAACAGTCGTAGTAGTCGCCCGTGAGTGAGTCCTTGCGGGTCAGAGCTTCTTCGTAGCCAAGGATCAGTGCTTCGTGACTGGTGTAGAAATCAACCTCGTGCAGAGCTGGGACACCTGCGGGGTCAACTCCTGTTGCCCTCATGAATTGCAGGGCGCGGTCGATCTCGTCGGCGAGTTTCTCGTAGCGCTGGCCTTGCTTGCTCGAAGCCACGAATTCCTTGTTCCACTTGTGTACCCGGTCGAGGTCCGCGAATCCTCCCTTGGTGAAGGCCCGCAGCAGATTCAAGGTGGAGGCCGACTGGTTGTACGCATCAATGAGTCGGTGCGGATCAGGTTTGCGGGCTTCGGCACTGAATGAAGAGTCGTTCACGATGTGGCCGCGGAAACTCGGCAGCTCGACACCGTCAATGGTCTCGGTGTTGGCCGACCTCGGCTTGGCGAATTGACCGGCAATCCTTCCGACCTTCACAGCAGGTACACCTGAGGAATAGGTGAGGACCACCGCCATCTGAAGGATCACTCTCAGGCGTTCGCGGATCGAATCGGCCGAGAAGGCATCGAACGACTCCGCACAGTCTCCAGCCTGGAGCAGGAAGGCCCGACCGTCGGCCACCCTGCCCAGGGCAGCGGTCAGATCCCGAGCCTCGCCGGCAAATACCAGCGGCGGGACGCTTGAGAGGGTCTTGAGTGCTGATTCGAGGCTGCCATCAGAGGGCCAGTCAGGTTGCTGATCAGCTTTGAGGCTGCGCCAAGAATCGGGAGTCCAGCTTTCCTGCGACATCCCTTCAAGGCTACAAGCCGTGGACCTCAGGACTGAATTGAGTTCTCTGTGATCCTCATGGGGCGGCCACGGAACTCAGAGCCCGATCCCGTACGGTCACCACTGCCCGTTTCACCAGCCTGCGAGCGGCCTCGGCCGTGACCCCAAGTTCCTCGCCGACCTCGCGGTAACTACGCCTTCGGCCATCGGACAGACCGAACCGTTGTTCCACTGCGTTTCGAGCCCGCGGATCCAGCACATCGAGCAGGCCGTGCAGCCAGCGGGAGTGTTCCGCCACAAGTGTCTGGGACTCCGGTCCGGGCTTGGCGTCGGCGATCAGGTCGATCAGTTCGTTGGAGTCATCGTCGCCGACAGTGCGGTCAAGTGAAGTGGGTGTGGTCAGCCGGTGGAGCCTGGCGTGCTCATCATCGAGTTCGTCACCGTCTCCGGAAACCGAGCGCAGCGCGGCCCGCAAGCTTGCGGAGCGATCGCCGGGAAGCCGGACCAGCGAAGCCTTCTGATCAAGCGCCCGGCCTATCGCCTGGCGAATCCAGAACGTTGCGTAGGTGGAGAACTTGAAACCCTTGCGCCAGTCGAATTTGTCCACGGCGTGTTCCAGTCCGAGGTTTCCCTCCTGGATCAGGTCGAGCAATTCCATGCCGGGTGGAAGAGGGTAACGACGGGCGACGCTCACAACGAGTCTGAGGTTTGAGCGGATGAATCGATCCTTCGCTGCCGCAGCAGAGGCAATTGCGCGGTCCAGCTCCCGGCCCCGCTCGCCGACCTCCTTGCGGGCCCGGGCTGCCAGGCCGGCCTCGATCGTCTGCGACAGGTCCCGTTCGTCCTGGGCGGTCAGCAATGCCACAGCACCGATCTCGTTGAGATACATGCCGACTGAGTCGCTCACTTCTTGTTCCCCTCTGGAACGGGAAGGCCGTTGCATGGTGTTGACTGACTCGGCGACCTGTGCCCGATTGGATACCTTGTGGAATCGACCTTTTCGTGCAGATGTTGAGAAAAAGGGGAAAATTCCCCGGACCGCAGTGGTCAGAAAGCAGGATTTGCCCGTTACCGTTGGCAGGTCGATCCGTTGGGACGAGGTCATGAGTCGAGTAGGCGTTTTCGGCGGCACGTTCGATCCCCCTCACATTGCGCACCTCGTTCTGGTGTCCGAGGTTCGACACGCCCTGCGGCTCGATGAAGTCCGGTTCGTGGTGGCCGGCGAGCCATGGCAGAAAACCGGAGTTCGCACGATCAGCTCGGCGCAGGACCGCTTCGACATGGTCGCCGCCGCCATTGCCGGCGCGAGCGGACTGACGATGAGCGATGTGGAACTGCGCCGTGACGGCCCCTCGTATTCCGTGGACACCCTCCGCGAGTTCGCCGGGGATTCTCCCGCGGACGAGTTCTTCCTCATCCTGGGCGCAGATGCTGCCGCTGGACTCGACTCCTGGCACTCATCCGGGGACCTGAACGGATTGTGCGAACTCGTCGTTGTGGACCGTCCGGGGGAGCGCGGGCTTCTGCCTCCGTCCTTCACCGCAACGCGGGTGGAATCACCGAGTATGGACCTCTCATCCACCGCTTTGCGCCAGCGGGTGGCGGACGGAAGGTCGATCCGCTACATGGTTCCCGACGGTGTCGTGTCGATCATTGAATCCCGCGGGCTCTATCGTGACGCCGATGGATAGGCGGGCGGACGGACCCAGGAACCGGCACGGCGAATCGATGAGACCGTTTTGAGCGACACTGACGATTCGGGAAAGCCGGATTCACCGCGGCCGGCCAACCCGTTCGACGAAGAGGTCCCTGGCGAGCAACCTGCACCGCAGGTTCCACCGCCCTACGTCGCACCCGAGGAACAGCGGACCGAGGCCCGGCATGAGCCAGAGGTCCTGGTCGGGGCCGGAGATACAACAACCGGTCACACAAAAAGAGTCGTGCGACGGCACCGGCCCCCGGATCAGCGACAGGTCAAGGGAAAGAAGCGGCGGATCACCTGGTTTGCCGCGGTGACGAGTCTGTTGTTCGTGGCACTGCTCGGCGGTCTTGTGTACACGGGCTACAAGCTGAGCCTCCAGATCACCGGCGGGTCAGCTGATCAGATAACCGACGAAGAGGCTCCTGGATACGTCGCCCCGATTCGCGCGAGTCCGGCGGACCTGTTCGTGGTGACCGACGACGAAGGCGCTTTCTCCACGGCCATGCTCGTGGCTCCCGACAGTGCAGGCAGCGGTGGCACGGTCGTCCCGCTGCCGGGTGAGCTCGCTTTTGCGGCCCATGAGGAACGACCTGCGGTCTATCTGCAGGACTTGTACCGGGATCAGGGCCTGGAAGCCGTGCAGGAACGTCTGGGGCTGTCTCTCGGGTTCAGGGTCAGCTCTGCCGAGACGGTTCCGGCCGAGGCAGTCACACAGATGGCGCAGGGCGAACCGGTGGTGATCGACAACATCGACAATGTCATCGGAGCCGACGAAGCCGGCAACGAGGTGCTCCGATATCGCTCCGGGGAGCTGTCGCTTGCCCCTGAAGAAGTGACGGAGTTTCTCGGACTCAAGGGAGTGGGGGAGCCGATCCCCAATCAGGCACTGCGCTCGCAGTCCGTCTGGGAAGAACTGCTGGCGCGAAATCAGGGAGCAGATCTCTCGGGACTTCCGGCAGGACCGGTGTCGGAGAACTCTGAATCCCAGGGGTTCGGAGCCGCCATGACAGCCCTGCTTGGTGGCGAATACCGCCTTGATCAACTGCCTTACGAGCAGTTGAGCATCCCCGAGGGGTATGTCGTGGCATGGACTCCCAGTGCTGAGGGCCTCAGTACCTTCGTTGTGCGCGTGGTGCAGATGCCTGAATCGCCGGCGCCTGGAGTCCGCCAGTCCACGGCGTTGCTCAATGGCACGAAGGAGTCATCCTTGCTGACTCCTTCAGCGCAGAAAATCGTGGCTTCCGGAGCATCAGTTGTGCTTGTCGGGAACGCCGACTCATTCGATGTCGAGGCCACCGAGGTGACCTACTCCGGCGCTGCGGCGGCTCCCCAGGCCGCGGCGATTGCAGCTGAGTTCGGAGTCACCGCCACCGAGGACGACGATCTACCCGAGGGGGTTTCAATCAGAGTGATCATGGGATCTGACGCAATTGCCGAGGAGTCGAGTGGAGGAGAGGGATGACGCAGCAAGCCGTTGAGCTGGCCCGAGTGGCCGCCAGAACCGCCGAGGAGAAGCTCGCCACGGACATCACGATTCTGGATGTCGGGGACGTGCTGGGCATCTGCGACTACTTCGTGATCGCAACCGCTCGCAACGAACCCCAGGTGAAGGCGGTGGTGGACGAGATAGATCGCCAACTGAGCGAACAGCTGAATGAGGAGCCGATTCGAGAAGAGGGGCGAAACGCCCGCAGGTGGGTGCTTCTGGACTATGGCGACGTGATCGTGCACGTCTTTCTCGCAGAGGAGAGGGAGTACTACCGCCTCGAGCGGCTGTACGGCGACGTGGAAGAACTCTCCTGGTAGGAGGGCTCACAGCCTCCGCAGGATTCGCTCGATGGTGTGCGGTGGAGCCGATGGGAATCGAACCCACGACCTCTTCCATGCCATGGAAGCGCTCTCCCAACTGAGCTACGGCCCCGAAACTGCGAAGCGTCATGTTATCGCCGGGTCTGCTGTGAGAGAAACCGCGGGACGAAACCGTCGAATGAACCCATGCACCGATCGCCCCGGGCGCCATTCGGGGTGCTCCCCGGTCCGTCGGTAACATGCACGCCATGTCGAGCGACGTTGCTCCCCCCCAATACGATCCTCAGGCCATCGAGCCCCGATGGCAGGAATTCTGGCGCGAGGAAGGTACGTACGAGGTCGACAACGACGACCCCAGGAATCGGTACTACGTGCTGTGCATGTATCCGTATCCCTCCGGTGCCGCCCACATGGGCCACGTTCGCAACTACACCATTGGCGACCTGCTCACCCGATATCGCACCATGCAGGGCGACGCGGTGCTGTCACCGATGGGTTTCGACTCGTTCGGCCTTCCGGCGGAAAACGCTGCAATCAAAACCGGCGTTCATCCCCGCGAGTTCACCGAGGAGCGCATCGAAATGCTCCAGAGTTCCCTCGTGCGGATCGGCGGTGTCTACGACTGGCGTCGCCGGGTTCGCAGCCACGATCCCGACTACATCCACTGGACACAGTGGATCTTCCTCCAGCTCTTTGCGGCCGGACTCGCCTATCGCAAGGCCGCGACGGTCAACTGGTGTCCCGGTTGTCAGACCGTGCTCGCCAACGAGCAGGTCGTGGACGGTCGCTGTGAGCGTTCCGATGACCTGGTTGAGCGTCGGGACCTGGAGCAGTGGTACTTCCGGATCACTGATTACGCCCAACAGCTCCTGGATGACCTCGAGCTCGTGGATTGGCCTGAGCGAGTGGCCACGCAGCAACGTAACTGGATCGGGCGCTCCGAAGGCGTCGAGTTCGAGATGACTGTGGTCGATGCTGAGGGCGATCCCCGGGATGTCGAACCGCTGCGGGTCTACACAACGCGACCGGACACGGCCTTCGGCATGACTTTCTGCGTGGTTGCTCCGGAGCATCCAATCGTGGGGAGCATCACCGAAGCAAGCCGCTCCGAAGAGATGGCGGAATTCATCCGCTCGGCGCGGGCCATGAGCGAAATCGATCGCCTGTCCACCGAAGGTCCGGCCGCCAAGCGGGGCGTCTTCACCGGTTCGTCGGTGATCAACCCGTTCACCGGTGCTCCCGTGCCCCTCTACGTGGCCGACTACGTGCTGCTCAGCTACGGAACCGGTGCGGTGATGGCCGTACCCGGCCAAGATCAGCGGGATTGGGAGTTCGCCACGGCACATGGCCTCGACATCATCCGGACCGTTCAACCTCCACAGGACTGGACCGGAGAGGCATACACCGGTGACGGACCGGCCATCAACAGCGGCTTCCTCGACGGTCTGGACGTTGATGAGGCCACAGCGAGCGCAATTGAGTGGCTCGAGGAGAGGGAGCTTGGCGAACCGAAGGTGAATTATCGCCTTCGGGACTGGTTGCTCAGTCGTCAACGGTTCTGGGGTTGCCCCATACCGATCGTCTACTGCGATGCGTGTGGGATCACACCGGTTCCCGAAGACCAGTTGCCAGTGCTTGCACCCGACGACGTGGAGTTCACTCCAACCGGGCAGTCACCCCTGCAGTCCCATGAAGGTTTCCTCCACACGACCTGCCCCGAATGTGGTGGACCTGCAAGGCGTGAGACCGACACGATGGACACGTTCGTGGACAGCTCCTGGTATTTCATGCGTTTCGCCGACCCATGGACTCCCGACAAGCCCTTCGATCCGGCAGAAGTCGACCGTTGGTTGCCGGTTGATCAATACATCGGGGGAGCGGAGCATGCGGTTCTGCACCTCATGTACGCGAGGTTTTTCACCAAGGCGCTGTCCGACCTCGGCATTGCGCCGAAGGATCTGCGAGAGCCGTTCCAGCGGCTCTTCACCCAGGGAATGATCCGTCTTGGTGGTTCCAAGATGTCCAAGTCCAAGGGCAATCTGATCACCCCGGAGGAGATCATCGACACCCTCGGCGCGGACACGCTGCGGCTTGCCCACCTTCAGGTGAAGCCACCCGAAGAAGATGTGGACTGGGAAGACTTCGGCCTTGCGGGCTGCAACCGTTTCCTTCAGCGCGTGTGGAGACTGGCTGTTCCCGGTTCGGAGTTGGTGGCCGCCGCTGACGTGCGCTCAGGCGACCTCGCCGAATCCGACGTTGAGGTGCGGCGAGCCACCCACAAGCTCATTGTCGACATCACCGAGCATCTGGATCGCTGGTCCTACAACAACGCCGTTGCGTCCTACATGGAGTTCGTGAATCACCTGTATCGTTATGTCCAGGGTGACGAGGGAGTGCATGGAGCAACCCTCAAAGAAGCTGTCGACACCCTCCTGATGCTCCTCGCGCCATCCGCACCACACATCAGCGCCGAGCTGTATTCGATGCGCAACGACGGAGCCGACGTTCACGCCGCTGCCTGGCCGACGCCGGATGAGTCCCTGCTGCAGGTGGAGGAATCCACGATGGTGATTCAGGTGAACGGCAAGGTTCGTGACCGACTGACGGTGCCCGTTGACATTGACGAGGCAGCCGCGATCGCGGCGGCACTCGATTCGGACGGGGCTCACCAGCTTCTGCACGGCGAACCACGCAAGGTGATCGCCCGGCCACCAAAAATCGTCAATATTGTTGTCTGAAACCATTGTGCCTGAAATCGTGTAACCACTCCTGGAACATCGAGGTCCAACAACCGTGCTCTCACTGATCGATCGAATTGAAAATGTCGCCGAGAACTTCGACAAACCTGTCACGTTCATCGCGGGCGATGAAGAAGACACGACCAGTTGGTCGGATCTGTACGTCGATGCCCAGGTGGCGGCGGCGAACCTGCAGGCACTCGGAATGGGGCCCGGGGATCACGTGGCCCTGCTCGGGCCAACCACCCGACAATTCGTCACTGCGATTCAGGCGGTGTGGATGAGTGGTGCCACGTTGGTCACGATGCCTCTGCCGATGCGGATGGGTGCCCTTGATCTGTTCATCGATCAGACCCGGAACCGGATCCGTCGAGCGGATTCCAAGATGGTGGTCATCGATGCTGAAATGGCGGCGTTCGTGGAACCGGTGGAAGGGGATCCGCCCTTCGTGTCCCTGGACGAGATCTGTGGGACCGAGGGCGCCTCGGTTTCGGACTACAAACGTCCTCGGAGTGACCCGAACTCGCTGGCAGTGCTGCAGTTCACCTCTGGATCGACGGCGGAACCGAAGGGAGTGATGCTTGCGCACGAAAACGTGTGCAACAACCTCGACGGCGCCTGGGAGTCAGCCGAAATGACCCACGATGACGTCCTTGTTTCGTGGCTTCCGCTCTATCACGACATGGGTCTGCTCGGAATGCTGACCAATGCGATGACAGGGGGAACGACTTTGGTGTTGGGGCCGCCGCAGGACTTTCTCGCGAGGCCGCTGCGCTGGATGCGCTGGATGTCCGATCACGGTGGTACCGGGACCGCCGGCCCCAACTTCGCCTACGCGCTGGCAGCAAGGGCCCTCAAACGCTGCGAGGACCAGCTCGATCTGTCCATGATGCGCGTCCTGCTCAATGGAGCGGAACCCGTGGATCCCAGTACTTTTCGCAAGTTCTTGGAGGCCGGAGAGAGATTCGGATTGAATCCCGGTGCGGCCTTTCCCGCCTACGGCATGGCAGAGGTGTGTATTGCCGGAAGTTTCCCCGTGCCCGGCAAGGGTCTGCGGACTGACTGGGTGGACAAGCTGGCCGTCGAGGTCGACTTCGAGGCCAAGGTGGCGGACCCTGAGGCCGAAGGTGCCACAGAATTGGTGATTCTTGGCAGCCCGGTGAAGGGACTCGAGATGAGGATCGTGGATCCCGAGACCCGGGAGATTCTCGGAGATCGCAAGGTCGGAGAGCTGCAGATCACTGGAAACTCGTTGACCGAGGGGTACTACAGGAATCCCGAGGCCACTGAGGAGCTGATCGTCGACGGTTGGTTGAACACCGGTGACCTGACCTACACCGTTGATGGCGAGATCATCGTGTGTGGCCGCAGCAAGGACGTCATGATCATCGGTGGCCGCAATCTCTATCCGCAGGATGTCGAGAAGGTTGCCGGGGACGTCGAGGGGATCCGTACGGGAAACGTGATTGCGTTCGGTGTGGCAGGCCGGGCCGGCGCGCAGAACGTCATAGTCGTGGCCGAATCCAAGGGCGGCAATCTGGAGGAGATGCAGCGCGCCGTGACCGTGGCGGTCACCGAAGCCGAAGGTATTCCTCCCAAGGAGGTTGTGCTGGTCGAGGCTGGAACCGTGCCCAAAACCTCATCGGGCAAACTCCAGAGAAGTGCCTGCAAACGTGCCTATCAGTCCGGCGAACTCATTCGTCTCTGAGGTCTGTTCCTCAGGTGTTTCTGAGGTCTATTCCTCAGGCGGCATCTCGCGAAGGAACTCCTGGAGTTCCGCGGCCAACTCATCCCCGCTGGGCAGATCACCGAACTCGACCTGAGGGCTGATGTCGGTGGGCTCGTTGGCTCCGGAATCCACTACCTCTTCGAGTTGATGGACCATCTGCTGGTGTTCGGGATTGTCGTTCACCAGATCGTCGATGCGGGAACGGTTTGCCCGTGCCTCCGATGGCAGCCGGCCGGAGTCGATGGTGAGCCCTGCCAGATCCTGCAGACCTTCAACCAGGGCCAGGCTCGCCGCCGGGTATGGCATGGCGGACAGGTAATGCGGCACCTGTGCCCACAACCCGACAGCCGGAATTCCGATCTGGTTGGCCTCCACGTCGAGCACGGTGTGGATGCCGGCGGGAACGTCGAGTGATCCCCGGACATAACCCTTCAGCTGATCCGATAGCTGTGCGGACGACGTGGTAACAGCCAGATTGACCGGACGGGTGTGGGGTACCGGAGCCGGGTAAGCCCCCAGATAGACCAGCATCCTGGCTTCGAAATCCTCAGCCAGTTCGAGGGCTGCGGTGGTGAAGGCTTCCCATTCGAAGTCTGGCTCCACGCCCGTGAGCAGCAACAAGTCGTTGCCTTCAGTGTCCGACCCGGCCCGTAGCTCGGTGGTGGACCATTCGAGCCCGGTGATGAGTCCGTTGACCAGATGCATGATCGGCCGCCGGGCTCTCTGATCGACGAGGCGGTCAGTATCGAATGAGGCGATCGTTGCTGATTCAGTGGTTTCCCTCAGGGTCGTACCCGCGCCGGCGGCGGCTCCTCCGGCATCGATCCAGCCCTCGAGGGCAACCACCATGACCGGAGAATCCAGCACAGGGTTGTCGTGAACTTCCACGAGTCCTTTCATCCCAGCTCCCCGAGTGATACTTCGATGTGGTCAGTCAGGGCGTCGAGCATCGAGCGGAAGCCGTCGACCTGGTCTTTCGGCACGTCACCCATTGCCCCGCCGGCATAACGCGCGTAGACACCGGCGATGATGCATGCCAGCTTCCAGTACCCGAATGCCTTGTAGTAGTCCAGGTTCGAGAGATCCAGATCTGACGACGCTGCATAACGTTCGATGAGTTCGACCTTTGTTCCGAATCCATCGATCGCCGTGGGGGAGGCCTGTGGAATCAGAGCCTCCTCATCGGGGTCAGTCCAGTAGACCCAGAGCAGACCCACATCCGCCATGGGATCTCCGAGGGTGCAGATTTCCCAGTCCAGCACGGCACTGACCTCGCCGGATTCGGAGATGATGCAGTTGTCCAGGCGATAGTCGCCATGAACGATGCCGGAGCGTTGCTGTGGTGGAATCAACGACACAAGCTTCTGGTGAGCTCGATCGATCCCACCGAGGCCGAGCCCACCTTCGACCTGTGAATCCGATTTCTGGTATTGGCCGTACCAGCGTTTCAGCTGGCGGGCGATGTAGTCCTCCTTCTTTCCCAGATCGCCGAGGCCGACTGCATCGACATCAACGGCGTGGATTGTGGCCATGACGTCCACCAGGGACTCGCCGGCATTCCGACGTTGATCGATGGTGAGGGTCTCGGCGTCCTTTCTGGATCTGAGGACTGTCCCCTCCACGAACTCCATGACGTAGAAGGGTGCTCCATTGACCGACTCATCGGTACAGAGTCCAGGAGTTCGCGGCACCGGTACGGCGGTGCCTGCGAGGGCGGAGATGATGCTGTGCTCGCGCGACATGTCGTGTGCCGAGGCGAGCACCTGCCCGAGTGGGGGCCTGCGCAGTATCCACAGCGAGTCCTCTGCGTCGCGAACCCGATATGTGAGATTGGAGTGGCCGCCGGGAATCAGCGAGAAGGAAAGGGGACCTTGTGCGGACGGAACATGTTCACGGAACCAGCTCGTTACACCATCGACCTCGATGCCCTTGGGTGTTTCTGTGTCGCTGGGTATTTCTGTGTCGCTGGGTATTTCTGTGTCCATCCCGCCCTTTCGTCCCGGCAAGGGTTACAACCTAGCCGAGGTGCCATCCGATCCCGCCTGTAACCGGGTTCGCGGGACCGGTAATCTGTTTGGGACGAGAAGGCTTCACATCGAGGTCATCCAGCAGAGGAGATTCACATGGTCGACGTTACCGACGCAACATTCCAGCAAGAGGTTGTGGAGCGTTCGAAAACCGTTCCCGTGGTGATCGACCTCTGGGCCGAATGGTGTGGACCGTGCAAGACACTCGGGCCGATCATCGAGCGTGTGGTCGCCGAGACCAATGGTGCGGTGGAACTGGTCAAGGTCGATGTGGATTCGAACCCGCAGGTCAGCCAGGCGTTTCAGGTGCAGTCGATTCCCGTTGTCTATGCAATGGTCGACGGCAAGGTTGTGGACCAGTTCGTCGGCGCCCAGCCGGAGTCGCAGGTGAGGGAATTCGTCGAGGGTTTGTCGCCATCAGTGGAGTCGAGCCACGTGAAAGCGTTGATCGAGGCCGGCGATGAAACGGCTCTGCGTCAGGCACTCGAATTTGAACCCGAGAACGAGAACGCCATTCTGGCTCTGGCCGCACTCCTTGTGGACGCCGGCTCTGGAGATGAGGCACTTGAACTGCTGGAAAAGGTTCCCGAGTCCGCAGAGAGCCGCCACATTGCCGCCCGCGCTCGCGCCGGTGCGGACGCGGGTACTGAGGAGGAGATCACAGCCAAGCTCGATGATCTCCTGGGCACGGTCAAGGTCGACGATGAAGCAAGGGCCAAGTACGTCGACCTCCTTGAGTTGGTGGCCGATGAGACAGCTCGCAGCGAGTGGCGCCGCAAGCTTTCTTCAGCCCTCTTCTGAGTACTGGGCTGTTCTGAGTACTGGGGTGGGGCAGCCCTGCCCGCTCGAGCGGCATTCTGCCCGCTGTCCGGCGTTCTAGTGTTGTCCCGGTGATTCCTTCCCTTTCACACGACCCGCAGCGGTTGTCGGGACTGGGAGGCGATCTTGGAAGGGTCACGCGAATCCGGGGGAATCTCCTCCGCTCTTGACTCCCTTTTGTCAGCGCGGTTTCCCAAGTCGAGCGATTCCGGGGTGCCTGAAACCGGAGTGCTTGATGAGACAGGGGTCGCTGTCGGGAGGAA
>JAUXGW010000090.1 GCA_030621865.1 Actinomycetes bacterium | reverse complement strand
TGCCCAATCAGGTGTTTGAGTCATCCCGACTGCCTGCCAGCTTTGCGGTCTCGACGGCCATCGCCTGATACGTCGCTCTCTCGGACTCCGGAATGGATTCGATGTGCTGACGAACCGTGTCCCAGTCACCCCTGGCAACTGGTCCCGTGAGTGCTCCTGCTGCACGGAGTTCCTCCACGTTGTCCACCGAGGCCCGTACAAGCTCCAGGTACGCCTCCATGGGAACACCGATCTGATCGGCGATTCGCTCGACCTGACCCAGAAGCGCAACAAGGTGATTGGAGGCAATGGCTGATGCAGCGTGGTACTTCCCGCGGTCGACATCGGTGACCCGAAAGGATCGTCCACCGATCGCGGCCACCAAATCGTCAGCAAGCGGTTCACCCGCCACTGCGAACCACGCGCCGGCCATTCGCCCGGCACCAAGTGGTGGCGGAGGAATCGACATCAACGGGTGCATCGAAGCTCGTTTCGGGTGCGGTTGGAGAACGTCGAGTGTGAGGGATCCTGCACAATGGGCAACCACGCGTTCCTCGGAGACTGGGAGGACCGCCGAAACCTCTGCAACCGCCGAATCAGGAACGCAGAGAAGAACCAGGTCCGCTTTCGATGTTCGCTCAACCAGATCCTCATCGTGATGAACCAGATCGATTGGCCATCCGGAGGAATCGAGCAAGGTGGCAAATGCCGAACCCGCCCGGCCGGCACCCACCACCGTCACAGATGGCACGGTCACAGATGGCACCGTGACCGGCGCACCATCACCGGGGGCACCGTCAGAGATCCCCGGTCTGTATCACCGAACCTTCAGAAAGTCTGAGGTCTTGTTCCGACACGAGTTCGGGTGCCAGGTCCCGCATCGGAGCCAACACGAATCGTCGATCCTTCCAGCGAGGATGCGGGATGGTCAACCGCTCGGTATCCATCTCCATGCCATCCATCCAGATGATGTCCAGATCCAGGGTTCTTGGTCCCCAGCGTTCCTCGCGAACCCTCTCGGCGTTGGCCTCGATTCGGTGGCACAGTCCCAGAAGATTGAGCGGCGTCATGTCGGTATTGAGCTCGACGACTACGTTCAGAAATGAATCCTGGTCGGGTCCGCCCACGGGAACGGTTTCATACACCGGAGATACCGCAACCACATCGGGAAGGGACTCGATGGCCTGCCTCAGGAATCTGACCCGATCACCCAGATTGGATCCGACCGACAAGAAGGTCCGACGACGAACCGGAGATGGCGCTGTGGAGTTCATTGGTTGGCCTGCGGGGATGTACCGGCACGTCGGATTATCCGAACAGCAGAACTTGCAAGGTCGTGAGGAACTGGTGGATGCAGCTTCCTGAGGATCACTTCAACGGACTCGACACGCTGGTCCACCGCGAACACAGTGGAAGCGACCTGCGCAGCAAGGCGCTCCAGGAGCAAAGGTGCAGCTGTTCGGAGGGTCTGCACCACAGCGTCGGCCATCGAGCCGTAGTCAACGGTGTCATTGAGGTCGTCACTCACTCCGGCGGCCGACAAGTCAACCCGCAGTGCCAAATCACATTGCAGGAGCTGCTCCCGCTCGCGTTCCTCAGGTAGAACTCCCACGATGGCCATCACCCGCAGGCCCTCCAGAAGAATCAGGTCTGACTGTGACACCAGCTCCGGCTGTGACATCAGCTGCGGCTGTGACATCAGCTCTGGGTGAGACATCAGCTTCGGCTGTGATTCGGGGGACGGATCAACCATTGAAGTAACAGTTCGTGGCGGACACCGCGTCAGGCGTCGGCCGTTGCGAGCTTCGACGCTTCGGAAACGATGAAGCGGCCCGTGGCGCCGATCTGCCGACCGGAGATCCGCTCGATGACCGTGATCGCACGTGGGGACTCCGGAACCATTCCGGACCAGATCAGATAGCCGGCGAGGAAACCGATCAATCGCTCGGACACCTCATCCGCGTGCATGAGCAGACTGCGCTTGTCTGCCAGCAACCGCTGCAGCTCTCCATAACAGTCGGACAGGTAGCGGTGAATCTCATCCGTGGTGGGATAGGGCCAGTGCAGCCAGCGCACCGCCATTTCGTCATAGTTGTGAAGATTGTGCGGTGCTGACGAAAGCGAGATGACGAAGTCGAATCCCTGTTCCCTCACCCAGATGATCTCTTCCTGACGACGCACCTTGCGGTGGTTCGCGCCGAACCCGCCAGGACGCTCGCAGATCGCGAGCTGATCCTGAATGATCCAGCTGAAGTGGCGGGGTTGGATTCCCTGTGCCCACTTGCCTTTGGCGGCCATTTCTCACTCCTTGGAAGCGACGTCTACGGCTGCCACTGCGGCCAGAGCCGATCTTGTGGACGCCACATCGTGCACTCGAAACATTTGTGCACCTTGGATCATGGCCCAAGATGCCGAAACCAGCGAACCCTCGAGACGGTCATCGGTCTCCGTGGGGATGTGCTGATCAACATGTTCCGCCCAATCGGCGGAATCGTCAAACTGAGCTCCACCAGCATCTGACCACGCCGCAAGAGTCCCCAAAGATTTCTTTCTGCTCGTTCCGATCAAAACGGGCACTCCATCAGCAACAATTCGGTCCAGATTTGCCAGAAGGGCGACGTTGTGGGCAGTCGTCTTGCCGAATCCGATTCCGGGATCAACCCAGACTTCCCTCACCCCGGCCCGCTCGGCCAGATCGGCCTTCTCGGCCAGGAATCGCCGGACTTGATCCACCACATCGCCGTAGTCCGGGTCGATCTGCATGGTCTGCGGACGGCCCTGCATGTGCATCGCCACCCACCCAATCCCCAAGTCAGCCGCAACCTCCCACAACGACGCCGTTACGTCATTCATGAGATCTGCGCCGGCGTTCACGGCCTCTCGCGCCGTTTCTCGATTCCGGGTGTCCACCGAGATTCGGAATCTCTCGCCTCCGAACAGGCCGGATTCCGACGCGTCGGCAAGCCCTTCGATCACCGGGATCACCCGGCGGATTTCCTCCGGGACACGAACGGTTTCAGCTCCGGGTCGCGTGGATTCACCACCAACGTCGATCACCGAAGCACCCTCGGCAACCATGACCTCCGCACGATCCAGCGCACTGCACACTTCGTTGTGATCACCGCCGTCGGAGAACGAGTCGGGGGTCACGTTCAGTATCCCCATTATGTTCATGAGAGTTGGCCGCTCATCCGGCACGGCGCAGTGACCACCCGGGACGGCTCAGTGATCACCCAGCAGGGCTCAGTGACCATCCGGCACGGCTCAGTGTCTACCTGGCAGGACTCAGTGACCATCGTGGATGAGACGCATCGCCTCGGAGCGCGCCGCCGCGTCCTCGCGGAATATTCCCCGGACCGCTGAAGTCACGGTGGACGTTCCCGGCTTTCGGACTCCACGCATCGACATGCACAGGTGTTCCGCGTCCATCACCACCACGGCACCACGGGGATCGAGCGAGTCGACAATCGCGTTGGCCACCTGTGTGGTCAACCGCTCCTGCACCTGTGGTCGCTTGGCAAAGCCGTCGACCAACCTTGCCAGTTTGGACAGCCCAGTCACTCGCCCGGCCTCATTGGGTATGTAGGCCAGATGTGCTTTGCCGAAGAACGGGACCAAATGGTGTTCGCACAGTGAGTAGAAGGGGATGTCGCGAACAATGATCATCTCGTCGTGATCCACGTCGAACGTCACGCGGAGGTGAGCAGCAGGATCAGAGTGCAGTCCGGAGCAGACCTCTGCGTACATGCGGGCGACCCGAGCCGGCGTCTCGAGCAGTCCGTCCCGGTCAACATCCTCACCAATGGCGGCAAGGATCTCCCTGACAGCGGCAGCGATCCGGTCGAGGTCGACACCTTCGGAAAGACCTTCGACGGTCCCGATTGGTTCGGGTACGTTCAGGTCGCCGGAGGATTCAGCGTTCACGCATCGTCCTGCGGTTCATAGGTGGCGAGGTACCTGAGGTTCCGGTAGCGCTCGTTCACATCCAGGCCGTATCCGATCACGAAATCACCGGGGATGGTGAATCCCACGTATTTAACGCCGAGACCTTCGAGGTCTGCCGACTCGCGAGCCAGCAGGGTGCACACTTCCAGGCTGTTCGGGCCACGGGCTTCCAGGCTGCGGCGCAGGTACCGCAGTGTCAGGCCGGTGTCCACGATGTCCTCGATGAGAATCACATCGCGTCCGGTCAGATCCACGTCCAGGTCCTTCACCAGTCGAACTACTCCGGAGGTACGGGTACTCGATCCGTATGACGACACGGCTATGAAGTCGATCTCCACTGGCAGGTCGATCGATCGGGACAGGTCGGTCATGAACGAATACGCACCTCGCAGCACGCAGACCATGAGCGGGGAACGGCCTGCATACTCTGCGGTCAGCTGCTCGCCGATCTCGCGAACCCGCGCCTGAATCTGCTCATCGCTGAGCAGGACCTCCCCTATGCAGGGATCGGCTGAGAGCATGGGCAGGCGCGGTGTTTCACTCACGGGCTTCGACGTTACCCGCAGGTTCGGGGCCGACAAGACGAAGTTGGCCTTTGGTGCGATGCAGGCGCCACCCGCGGCAGACGTCGGTGGCCACACTGCTGCCACTCGCAACCTCGAACATTCTCTGCATGGCACCGGCATCGGGTACGGGCAGACCGCCGGTTTCGCCCTGCCAGAACTGCACCAGAGCAATCCGGGCCAGCGCGTCCGGAGCTCCGCGAATTGCTGCAGAGTCAGTCGGATCCAGTTCAGAGGCCAACACCTCCAGAACCTCGCGTTGGCTACCAGCCTGCTCGGCAAGTCGGGACAAGAGGGGAACCGGATCACGATCGGCGATGTCACGCATCAACGGCAGCAATTCGTGTCGGACCCGGTTCCGGGTGAAACGAAGTTCGATGTTGCTGGGATCCGAAAACGGAACGATGCCCAGTTGCCTGCACAGGCCGAGGGTGTCGGAACGGCGGATGCCGAGGATCGGATGCGTGGCGGGATCCATGGCAGCCAATCCGCTCGGCCCCGTGCCGCGGAGGATTCTCAGAAGCACCGTTTCAGCCAGATCATCGGCCGTGTGCCCGTACAGCGTGTTCGGAGGAAGAACCTGACGGCGGGCCATCCGGCAACGTTCTTCCAGGTTCGGACCATCGCCCACATCCACCCGATGGGCCTCGAAACCAATCTCCCAGGCCAGCGCCAGTTCGCGGACGTGATCTGCTTCGGTCGCGCTTCTGGGCCGGAGGCCGTGGTCCACATGGTGCGCGGTGATTTCCAGGCCCGGTTGGCTGTCAGTTGCAGTTCTGGTCGCCACGGCCAACGCCATCAGCGTCAACGAATCCGCTCCCCCCGAGACTGCAAGGTCAAGGGTTCCGGTGACCGCATAAGTGCATCGGTCCAGCAACCCCGCGATGAATGGATCGGCCGGATCAGGGCGTAGTGAAGAGTCGGCCCCGAAGGTCACCCGACAAGGGCCGGGTCGAGTCGTCGAATCCAGGTTGTCGGATTCTCGATCTCTTCCAGCGTCGGCAGATTCGTCGGATCCTCGAATGCCCGGTTCAGGAGTTCGGGACCGCCGGCGGCTTCCACCGCCTCGATGAAGTCTTCGCCTTTGCTGTACTGGGCGAGCTTGGCTTCCAGGCCGATCAGTTTCTGCAGAAGTCGGGCGGGTCCGCTCATTTCCTTGCGACGTGCACGCAGCACTTGGGCGAACCGCTCGGCCTGTGGAACCCGATCGAGCGCGGCACGGTCCATCGTCACATCACCGTGGCCTTCCAGCAGGCTCATGAGCCCACCGACCTGATCCATGACTTCACGCTGATCAGTGGTTGCAAACAGAGCAGCCACTCCTCCATCGTCCAACGGATTGCGCCTCGTGCGAACACCCTCTGCAACTCGCCCCAGAGCGACGAAGAGACGGTCCGGGTCGGGCTCTGCGAATCCAACCATCTCGGACACGAGATCGAGGAAGTGCTGGCGCATCCACGGCACTCCCGTGAACTGGGTTCTGTGGGTCACCTCGTGGAGTGCAACCCAGAGCCGGAATTGTTCGGGAGGAAAAGAGTTCTTCTTTTCCAGCGAAAGAATGTTGGGGCCCACGTAATAGACGAGATCCTGATCTTCGGGATCCTCGTCCTCCAGCACCAGAAGGTCGTACTGGCCGAGCACTCGCGAGGACATCCAGCCCAGCAGCGCGCCGAGTTGAACACCCGCGATCTTTGCGGAGATGGCAGCGGCGGGACCTTCCAGCTTTTCGTCCAGTTGGTTCAGGACCGGCCGAAGCAGACGGTTGTACGAGGCGAGATTGGCCTCCACCCAGTCCTGGCGGTCAACAACCTTGGCCCGAGCGGCGCCGGCAAGAGACTTGAAACCGACCTCTTCCTCGACGTGTTCCTGGGCTTCGGCGGTCAGCCTCTCGAAGTCTGCTTCCATTCCCACAGCGTGGTAGGAGCCGGCGAACGGATCCGCTGAAGTGACCCGGCCGGCGACGGACTTGGCCAAACCCCAGTCGATCGAATCACTCATGGTTCCAGCCGGCGAACGGGCTCACCAATTGTTCAGCCCTGTTCCTTGGGATAACGCAGGCTTGAGACTTTGAGCAGGTACAGAATGACGATTGCCACAACCGCGAGAATCGCACCCACTGCGAGGGGTACGGCAATCCAGAAGTGCCAGACCGTTTCTTCGGCGAACAGCATGTGGCCACTCTAGAGGGCATCGGCGGCCCGCTCACATCCCGTGGCGTGATTCGCCGTCATCTCGTGGCACGGTCCACCGTGACCGTTCACGGATCAGCGGGTGAATCGGTGGACTTGCCAGATCCGCCGGCAACCATCGCGTTCAGCTTGTCCCGGAGGTCCGGCGGGATTGTCTCAGCACATTTCGTGGAAATCACCACGTTCAGCGACACCTCGAACTCGTACGCATCCTCACACGGCGGACATCGTTCGAGATGGCCACGCATTGCGTCCAGGTCAGAATTGTCCAACTCTTCGTCCATGTAGGCGTGGAGCCATTCGATCGCCTGAGCGCAATCGGGGTCAGCGCAGTGCTCACTCATGATGCGGTGCCCCTGATTCGGTGTTTTGAGTAGAAATCATGTGTCGACAACTGCTTCGTCCGGGGCCGGCCTGACGCTCGATTCCGCGATCCCTGATTCACTCTGTTCAGAATCGGTGCGCCCGGATTCCGGGCGTTCAGGATCACTGCGTTCAGCCAGCCCGTGGGCCTCTGCAAATGGAAGCAACGCTTTTTGAAGCTGCTTTCTTCCACGATGCAGGCGGCTCATCACCGTTCCCACTGGAATGTCCAGCATCTCGGCAATTTCCTTGTAGGAGAATCCTTCGACATCTGCGAGAAGAACGGGAATGCGGAAGTTGTCAGACAGGCCCTCGAGGGCCTGCTTGACGTCTTCGTCGGCGAAGAGATCCATCAGCTCATCTTCAGCGCTTCGACCCAACCTGGCGGCTTCCAGACCTCCAAGACGGCGGTACAGGTAGAGATCCTCCACCTCATCCAGCTCTGTCTGCTCCGGTCTGCGCTGCTTGGCCCGATAGATGTTGATGTAGGTGTTCGTGAGAATCCGGTAGAGCCACGCCCGCAGGTTGGTTCCCTCATTGAAATTGGGGAATCCCCGGTAGGCACGAAGGAAGGTCTCCTGAAGAAGATCCTCGGCGTCGGCCGGGTTGCGGGTCATTCGCATGGCTGCTCCGTAGAGAGCATCCATGAATGGCGAAGCCTGCTCGGCAAAAGTTGTCTGGTCCGCCATGAACGACCCAGACTACCGCAGAGGGGACTCAGATGGACTCAGCAGACAGCACAGCATCGCGGGACGGGACAGCACCGGGAGCGACTGGCAGCACAGAAGCGGGAGCGGTACCCGATCCCGTCCGACTCGCGGACATTGCGGCCATCAAGGCGCTCGTGGTCGCCTACGCCTATTCGGTGGATGACCGGGACTGGGTGCGTTGGGAAACCCTTTTTGAAGCCGATGCCTATGTGGATTACCGCTCCACCGGTGGTATCGACGGAACACCGGCAGAAATCGCCGCCTGGTTCCCCGACGCAATGGCGTTGTTCACAACCTGCATGCATTCCGTGCTCACCCATGAGATCACGTTCACTGGTCCGGACACCGCCTTCGGGCGATCGAACCTGATCAACCGCAACGGTCTGATCTGGGAAGGCGAACGCGAGTACCTCGACGTTTACGGTCTCTATGTCGACGAATACCGGAAGACCGATGGTGTCTGGCGCTTCACCAAGCGTGTGGAGGAACCGAAGTTCCTCGAGGGTGGAGGCTTCGCGGAGATGCTGCGCGAGGCCACAGGCCTGTATGGCGACTGAACCCGGTGCAACCTGGCCTCTGAGGGGCTGAACCCACCAGCGAAGTCGCTTCAGGGGCGCTCGCTCAACCGGTGATAGCGAGGTTGGTCCCCCGACATTGTGATCACCGCAGGGTTGTGATCACCGCAGGGTTGTCATCGCCGCTGGGTTTCAGCGCAGCTGAGCCGCCGCTCGGCCGGCATACGGGGGCAGGTCGAGGTAACTCTTGATCCCCGGGGTTGCCGCGACCACTACCGGGACCGCGCTCACGCAGTGTGTGGCAGTGGCCACGATCCCCGGGTTGCGCTTGAGTCCTTCAGCGATTGATTCCGGGTGCCAACCGTGGATGGTCACCTGTGTCGATGGATCTCCTGTGACCTCGATCTCGAAGCGTTCACCCTCGGGACCGAAGTTCCATGGCGGATCAAGATTCTCCTCACCCATGAACCAGTTGGTGCGAACCGAGATCACGACCTCGCCCCGAACGGTGCCGTCCCACCGGAACTTCTGTGCTGCCACCTGACCGGGTTCGATCACCCCCGCAGGCGAGTCGATCGCAGCAGTGGCCACAGCCACCTCGTGGCTGACGACGGGCTCGAGGTCAATGGCAAAACCGAGTTCGTCGGCCAGCATGTGCACTGACTGCAGGAAACCTGAACCGAGCATCGCCGGCATGATGCTGGTGGCGGCTTCCTGCGGCGTCTTGCCGAACAACATGATCTCGGACACCACTTCGGGAGCGTTGTAGGTGCGAATGTCGCTGAACTCTTCAGCTCGCACATGCGTGATCGACTGCGACAAAGCCGAAACAACCAGGGGAATGCGTTCAGTGATGCCACCCGGATGAATGCCGGTGCCGTGAA
>JAUXGW010000094.1 GCA_030621865.1 Actinomycetes bacterium | reverse complement strand
CCGGAGTCAGAACTGCTGGAGTCAGAGTCGCCGGAGTCAGAGTCGCCGGAGTCAGAGTCGCGGGAGTCAGAACTGCTGGAGTCAGAGTCGCCGGAGTCAGAGTCGCTGGAGTCAGAACTGCTGGAGTCGGAGGCGAGGGCCGCTGAGCCCTCAGGTGCTTTTGGGTCCGAATCACCCGCCGGCATCAGCGAGATCTTCCCGTTCGGGTCGATGTCCTCGACCGTCACCTCGATCTCTTGACCTAGTTCCAGCACGTCCTCCACCTTGTCGATGCGCTTGCCGCCACCGATCTTGGAGATGTGCAGCAGACCGTCACGACCAGGGAGGATGTTGACGAACGCACCGAATTTGGTGATGTTCACAACTCGACCCGGGTAGACCGCTCCGATTTCCGCAGTGGGAGGATCGAGAATCAGCTTGATCTGACGCTCGGCCTCGTTCACCGCACCCATGTCCACCGATGCGATCGCAACGACTCCCATGTCGCCGTCATCATCAACTGAGATGTCGGCACCGGTCTCGGCCTGGATCGTGTTGATGACCTTGCCCTTGGGTCCGATGACCTCGCCGATCTTGTCAGCGGGGATCTGGAAGCTGATGATCTTCGGTGCCGTCTCGGCGAGTTCGGCGCGTGGGCCCTCCAGAGCGGAGGTCATCACGTCGAGAATCTCGAGGCGAGCTTCCTTGGCCTGATTCAGCGCAGCAGCCAGAACGTCGGCAGGAATGCCGTCGATCTTGGTGTCCAGCTGAAGAGCCGTGACGAACTCGGAAGTTCCGGCCACCTTGAAGTCCATGTCACCGAAGGCATCTTCGGCGCCAAGAATGTCGGTGAGGGCGGTGTACTTGCCCTCGGCGAACACAAGGCCCATTGCGATACCGGCAACCGGCGCCTTGATCGGCACACCGGCGTCCATGAGTGACAGGGACGAGCCGCAAACCGATGCCATGGAAGTGGAACCGTTGGAGCTCAGCACCTCACTCACGAGGCGGATCGTGTACGGGAAGTCCGCGAGTGATGGAACAACCGGGAACACCGCACGCTCGGCGAGCGCACCGTGGCCGATCTCGCGGCGCTTGGGTCCACGCATGAATCCCGACTCTCCGGTGGAGAACGGCGGGAAGTTGTAGTGATGCATGTACCGCTTCTTGACCTGCGGGTCGATGCCGTCGATCATCTGGTCCATCCTGGCCATGCCAAGTGTGCAGAAGTTCAGCACCTGGGTCTCACCACGCTGGAACAAACCAGTGCCGTGAGCGGTCGGGATCACACTGACTTCGGCCGACAGAGGCCGGAGATCGGCTGGCCCGCGACCGTCGATACGCACACCGTCGTTCACGATGCGGCTACGCACCGTGGACTTCATGATTGAGCGAACGGCTGCCTTGGCCTGCTTGGTGGCTGCGGCCTCGGAAAGGTCATCGCTGACCAGACCGGGCACAACCGACTCGAGAACATCGGCCTTGAGGGCATCCTCTGCTGCGGTGCGGTCGGCCTTGTCGGCAATCGACTGAACCTCGACCATGCGATCGCCGACGGCTGTTTCGACAGCAGCAAATACGGCATCTGTGTAGTCGATCTGAGCGTCGAACTCCATGGTTCCCGGAGGCCCATTTTCGGCCGCAACTGCGTCCATCAGCTTGTGCTGAAGTGCAATCACGTCGGAAATGTGCTTCTTCGAGGTCTCCAGAGCGGTAGCGAGTGCTTCCTCGTCAACCTTCGGGGCACCTTCGGCGTTGAGATCCCAAGTGGCTTCGGTGCCACCGGCCTCAACCATCATGATGGCGATGTCGCCATTGTCGAGCTCTCGGCCCGCAACCACGATGTCGAACGTTGAATCAGCGCTCTCCTGATAGGTCGGGTGAGCCAGCCACTCGCCTTCGGCCGTGTGAGCCAGGCGCACGGCGCCGACCGGACCATCGAACGGGATGTCTGAGATCATCAGCGCAGCGGATGCGGCGTTGAGTGCAATCACGTCGTATGGATTCTCCTGATCGGCGCCCATGACGGTGCCCACGACGTGAGTCTCGTTGCGGAATCCCTTGGGGAACGAAGGACGCAGCGGCCGGTCGATCAGCCGACAGGTGAGGATTGCTGCCTCACCGGCGCGGGCTTCTCTGCGGAAGAAGGATCCGGGGATCTTTCCTGCTGCGTAACTGCGCTCTTCGATGTCCACCGTCAACGGGAAGAAATCGACTCCCTCGCGGACATGCGAGGCGGCGGTGGCGGTCACGAGGACACGAGTGTCTCCCATGCCGACCATGACTGACCCGCCGGCGAGTCCGGCATATTTACCAGCCTCGAAAGTGAGTGTTTTGAATTCGTCGTCGGCGAGTTCCGCCTCAACGCGAATAGCTTCGGCCATTATTTGGCCCTCCTTCGCCCCAACCCTGGGGCGTATCTTTTCTTTGCCCCACCTTGGGGCGCCCCACGCTGGGGCTTTGTGAAGTCCCGTATCTGGGACAGCATTCATGTGCGGCGGGGCCAGTTGCCAGTTGTCGATTCCCGGATTCAGACCGACCAGGTTCACAGAACAAGTTGCTCTCAGAACAGGTGGATGCTGCATGGCAGCGATTGGGTCGGTGGACCCGGACATCGGCAACCGGTAACTGACCGGCCTGCCGCGATGTTCGTTCCCCGAGACTACACGAAGCGCCTAGCGGCGCAGGCCCAGCTCGGAGATCAGAGAGCGATAGCCCTCTATGTCATTGTCTTTCAGGTAATCCAGGAAACGACGACGTTTGCCTACCAGCATCAGAAGCCCACGGCGACCGTGATGGTCCTTCTTGTGGTACTTCAGGTGCTCAGTGAGGTGATTGATGCGATCGGTCAGAAGAGCGATCTGCACCTCAGCGGAACCGGTGTCCGACTCGTTCTTGCCATACTTGACAATCGTGTCGGACTTGGGGGGAAGGTTGGTGGGCTTGCGGTTGCCCATGTCATTGTCTCCTGGGTTATCTACCCGGCCCCATGACCCGAACGTATCGGTATCCGGAGCGGACCGACCATTTGGCCGGAACGCTCAATGCTACAACCTCAGCTAGAGCGTGGTCCAGTGGTAGCTGGGCTTCTGATGACGGACCCTGGTCTTGCGGTAGATCGTGGGGTGAGCCAAAGAGAGGATACGAGCGTTCTTCTCGTAACAAACCGCCTCAACCTGCTCCGTGCTTGGATCTTCCCCAGTCAGTCCGGCTGACTCCAGCCCGGCAGAGATCGCCTCACCAAAGCGGCCCTCGAGCAGTTCCGCCATGATTGCGGGAAGGGTTTCCGGGTCTCGGAGCATCCAGGAGTGGCCACCGCCGTTGATCGTGACCAGGATGCCGTCAGTGCGGCTGGCGGTGTCCACCGCCGTCATGTGAGGCACGGCCATGTCCATTGAACCGTGGATCGCCACGCAGGTGACTTCGTTGTCCTTCAGGTCGTTGAGCGCGTAACGGCTCGATCGTGTGCGCAATATCGACCAGGCAGGTCCGGCAAGGCGCCACGGCTTGAGCACATGTCCGATCATGGTAGGCATGACCAGCCTGAACAGTTTTGCCGCCTGCACCGGATTGGAGAACGTGGGCATGATCGACACCGAATCCACCACCAGGATTCCGGCAATCACTGCCAGCAGGGGCGGCGAGACCCTGAACAGATAGACCATCCGGTCCCAGGTGTCGCCGACGATGGCGTCGATGAAGATTATGCCGAGGACCTCTTCGGGGCGCTTGGCGCCCAGCCGTGCAATCAGTTGGCCGCCCATGGAGTGCCCGGCCAACACATAGCGCTCGATCCCCAGATAGTCGATCACCCGCCCCAGCAATTCCGCGTAGTTGTCCATGTCGTGGCCTTCGAGCGGCAGTCCCTCGGTGGAGCCGTGACCCGCTGTGTCAATGGCGATCACGCGGAAGCCCATGTTCACCAGCCGGCTCAGTGATTGTGCATAGAGGAAACCTTCCACGGTGAATCCATGGACCAGAACCAAGGGGATCCCTTCTCCGGCCGTGGTAACGCCCACGGAGTGGCCGTCGTCGAGCAACACCTCGCGCCGCCTCAGCTGAGGAACCTCGATTGCCTCCCCAATCACGGGTTCGTCCGTGACCGGCCCTTCAATTGGTTCAACTAGCTCCGACATCGGCTACTCCAATCAGTCGCGAATCAGTTTCAGTCGCGAACCAGCCGCGGCTGGCATGCCACACACGTTCGCCCTATGACCATCATAGCCTTTTGCAAGCACTTGCTTACCTTCATGGGGCTGCGAGCAGGCGACGAGCTTCATCGCAGTCGCGCTGAAGCTGTGCAGCAAGATCCTCCACGGAATCGAACTTCTCGTCCGTTCGGATGAAGTCATGGAACCGCACGGCCACCACCTCGGAGTAGAGGTCCCCCTCGAAGTCCAGTGCATGGACCTCGACCACGGTGCGGGCCGAATCGTCGTAGAACGTGGGCCGCTTGCCGATGTACACGGCCGAGGGCAACACCCTTCCGCCGGAATCCAGCACCAGTTCACCGGAATAGATGCCTTCGGTGGGTATGAGCATCGTGTCGGGCACTGCCACGTTGGCCGTGGGGAATCCGATCTGACGGCCACGCTTGTCTCCCACCACCACCGGACCTCGAACCTCATGGGGCCGACCAAGCATCCGAGCTGCGACTTCGGGGCGACCTTCACTCAGTGCCCTGCGAATCGCTGTGGATGACACCTGCTCATCGTCGCGTGCAGCATGACCATGAACGTCCACCAACCGGTGACCAACGGTCTCGAATCCCAGATCGGAACCCATCTCATTGAGCAAGGCCACGTTGCCCAGCCTGTTGTGACCGAAGTGAAAGTCCTCACCCACAACAACCGTGGAGGCATTGAGGCAACCCACCAGCTCCTGGCGGATGAAGTCCTCTGCCGACTCCGTGGAGCGCGCCGCATCGAAGTGGATCACGAGCACGTAGTCCACGCCGGTCCCCCCGAGCAGTTCGAGCTTCTGATCGAGATCGGTGAGGAGCAGAGGAGCAGATTCCGGGCGGATCACCTGCGCCGGATGACGATCAAAGGTGATCACCGCACTCTTGCGCCCTTCGGCTCTGGCCCTTTCACAAACTTCGGCAATCACTTTGCGATGCCCAAGATGGACACCGTCGTATGCGCCGATGGTGACAATGGTGCCCTCTGGAGGCCGTGGACAATCCTGCTCGTCGGAGACGACCTGCACGGCAGAAAGATTAGTCGTGCGGATACCCATCACCAGTGAAGCTCAGGGACCCATGACAAACGCGGGCTTGACCGTATCTCCGCGGTGTGCCGCGTAGACCGCCAACAGGCGTTCATCGCCGGCCTCATCGGAAGCGATCATGGACCACGGACCGTCGGATCCGTCGACCAGACCGACCTCGTCACGGTTCAACACCGCACCGTTGGCAATCCGGCCGGCGATCTCGCTCCCGACCGTGACGAAGGAGAGCACCCGCTTCATCGAGGTGGCCGCCTGGACCTCCGCTGAATCCATCGGAGCCGCTTCATCGATCCCGAAAGGACCAACAGAGGTACGCCGCAGAGCACTCAGGTGTGCACCCCCACCAAGGGCCCTGCCCAGGTCGGCAGCCAGAACACGAACATAAGTGCCGGATGAACAGTCGATGTCGGCCTTCCACACCATCGGATCGTCGGTGGGCGACAGCTCGAAACGATCAACGGTGACCGGTCTGGCCTCGCGTTCCACCACTCGCCCCTCGCGATGATGCTGATGTAGTCGTTTGCCGTCGACCTTCACGGCGGAAACCATCGGCGGCACCTGCTGGATGTCACCGGTCAGTGGCTTCGCGGCCTCGGCAATCGACTCCGCAGTGGGCGCTGCCATGTCCGGGTAGCTGGCCGTGATGTCCCCCTCGGCATCCAGTGTGTCGGTTTCCGAGCCAAAGGTTATTTCGGCGGAGTAGGACTTGGGCAGCCCGGTCAGAAAGGTGAGCAGCTTGGTTGCCCGGCCAACGCCGAGTACCAGCACGCCGGTCGCCATCGGGTCGAGTGTCCCGCTGTGACCAACCTTTCGAGTTCCGAAAATCCCGCGGCACTTCGCTACCACGTCGTGACTGGTCCAACCCGCTGGTTTGTCCACCACCACCAGGCCGCAGGGTGGCTCACCCGCGGCACCAGTATCAGTCTTGGTCACTTTCAGCCCGAGTCGGCTCGGTTTCCGACACGTCATTGAGGATCTGCTCGATGCGCAGAGCTCCCTTGAGGACATCATCGGGCTGGAAGTTGATCTGCGGAGTCCGGCGAGCGCTGATCGCAACATTCACCTTTTTCTGGATTCGCCAGCGAATCTCTTCAAGGGCCTCGGAAATTTCATCGACTCGCCCCTCTTCCTCGGCGGTGAAGGCCGAATAGAAGACATCCGCGATGTCGAGTGAGCCGTCAACTTTCACAGCAGTGACAGTGACCATTTCCAGTCGCTCATCACCCAGGCGTTCAAGTTCGCTCGCGACGATCTCCCTGATCACTTCCGCGATCCGGTCGGTGCGCTGAAACGTCTTCGGTGAAGAGCGGCGGGCCAAAGCTGACTCGATTCAGTCCCGAGGGATTTCTTTGACATCGAAGGTTTCAATGATGTCGCCGGGCTTGAGGTCCTGGAAGTCGGACAGACCGATTCCGCACTCAAATCCGCTGGCAACCTCACGCACGTCTTCCTTGAATCGGCGCAGGGAGGAAACTTCACCGTTCCAGATGATGGTTCCCTCACGCAGGAACCGAACCTTGGAGCCACGGGTGATGACACCGTTGAGCACCATGCAACCAGCCACGGCCCCGATCTTCGGCACGCGGAATACCTCGCGTACCTCCGCCTCCCCGGTGACCTGTTCCTCGAATTCCGGTTCGAGCATGCCGACCATCGCCGACTCGATGTCCTCGAGCAACTTGTAGATGATTTCGTATGGACGGATCTCCACGTTCTCGGCTTCGGCCAGCTCCCTGGCTGTACGCGATGGGCGCACGTTGAAGCCGAGAATCGTCGCATTGGACGTGGCTGCGAGCTGGACATCCGACTCGGTGACTCCACCAACTCCGCGAAGGACGAATCCGACCTTCACTTCGGGGCGTTCCAGCTTTTTGAGGCTTTCGGTGACCGCCTCCAACGAACCCTGAACGTCAGCCTTGACGATCAGGTTGAGGGTTGCCTGCTCCCCCGTCTTGATCTGGGCGAATATGTCCTCGAGTTTGGCGCCGCTGCTCATCACCGACGAGTCACGGGAACGACCCGCTTCCCTACGCCAGCCTTCACGCTTCTCGGCCACGTTGCGAGCAGTGCGCTCGTCCTTGGCCACGATGAATTCGTCGCCTGCATCGGCAACCTCGGAAAGGCCGAGCACCTGAACGGGCTTGGATGGAGGGGCTTCCTTGACATGCACGCCGTGGTCATCGATGAGGGCACGGATCTTGCCGGAGGAATGACCGACGACCATCGGGTCTCCCACCCGGAGGGTTCCACGCTGGACCAGCACTGTTGCCACTGCACCGCGGCCGTGATCCAGATGGGCCTCGAGAACTGAACCCGTGGCCCGGCCATCTGGTGAGGCGCGGAGGTCTTCCAGTTCGGCCACAACAAGCAGGCTCTCGAGCAATTCGTCGATTCCGGTGCCCTCGAGTGCAGACACCTCGTTGACTATCGTGTCGCCACCCCATGACTCGGGCACGAGTTCGCGTTCGGCGAGCTGCTGCAGGACACGGTTGGGATCAGCGTTTTCCCGGTCGATCTTGTTGACCGCAACCACAATCGGAACCTCGGCGGACTTGGCGTGTTGAATCGCCTCGATCGTCTGGGGCATCACGCCGTCGTCGGCTGCAACTACCAGAATCACGATGTCGGTCGCCTCTGCACCTCGGGCACGCATCGCCGTGAAGGCTTCGTGGCCGGGTGTATCGAGGAACGTCAGCTGATTGCCGCCCTTTTCGACCTGATAGGCGCCGATGTGCTGGGTGATCCCGCCGGCCTCGCCCGCGGCGACATTGGCGCCCCGGATGTAGTCGAGCAGCTTGGTTTTCCCATGATCCACGTGACCCATCACTGTGATCACCGGCGGGCGATGAGGAAGTTCGTCTTCAGCATCCTCGTCGACAGGAACGTCGAGGACCTTGCGAAGCTCAGTCTCCTGCTCCTCGCCCGGATTGACCATCCTCATCTCGATACCCAGATCAGCCGCATAGAGCTCGATCATGTCGTCGGTCAACGACTGTGTTGCGGTGACCATCTCGCCCTGTTCCATGAGGAATCGGACGACGTCGGCCACCGTCCGGCTGAACTTCGGAGCCAGATCCTGCGGTGAGGAAGCGCGCTCCACCACGACCGTTCCCTCAGGTACCGGCGCGTTCTCCGGCGTGTAGCTCGGAACGTCCATGGGCTGGAGTTCTTCACGATTGCGGCGACGCCTCCCCTTTCTCCGTCTTGGGCGCGGGCCGCCGGGACGGCCACCGGGACGGCCACCGGGGCCACCGCCGGGACGACCACCGGGGCCACCGCCAGGACGACCACCGGGAGCGCCGCCAGGGCCTCCAGGGGGACCACCACCAGGGCCACTTGGACGGCTACCGGGGCCACCGCCAGGACGACCACCGGGGCCACCCGTGCGTTGAGGTGTGGCACGACGGCCACCCAATCCGGGGGGCGGTGGGATCGGCTTGCCAGAGGCTGAGCGAGGAGGGCCGGGTGGCGGCGGAATCGGCTTGCCCGAAGCGGACTTCGGTGCACCATCCCCCGCGTCAGCCGGCTTTGATCCATCTTCAGGCTCCGGAGACTCTGCAGCAGGGGCATCGTCGGCCGCGGCATCGTCGGCCGCGGCGGCTTCCGGCGCGGCACCAACTGGTTTCGCCTCGGCTGGTTTATCCGGTTCCGCTCTGGCTTCGGCCGGTACCGCCGCGTCTTCGGTCGGTGCAGTGGGGGTACCTGGTGCAGCTTTGGATACCGGCGGTTCTACCGGCAATTCAGGCTCGCGAC
>JAUXGW010000379.1 GCA_030621865.1 Actinomycetes bacterium | reverse complement strand
GGAAAGCACATGGTCAAGGCCCCCATAGCCGATGTCGTAGGCCCATCCGTCGCCGCCGACGATCCACAGCGACCGCGGCACGAGATGATCCGCCAACCGGTCCAGCTCGGCAGCGGTCTCAGAGCCGCCCACCACGTCTCGAGTGGTTGCATCCGGGGTGGCAGTTTCCGGGGCGGCGGCGATCTCGGCCAGGAGCTCACGGAGTTCGGTGATCTCGGCTCGGCGAGTGGCGATCGACTCGGCGTCTCCGTCGCAAGGTGCGCTCAACGCATCAACCAGGCGGTCAGGCAACAACGGTGCGACCCGGAACAGCAGCAGTTCGGCACGGGCTCTCTGCGCGTCGACCCCGAGACGCATTCCGAAGCCGAATTCTGCGTTGTCCTCGAACAGGGAGTTGTTCCAGGCCGGACCCCGCCCATCGGGACCGGTTGTGTACGGCATCGTGGGGAGGTTGGCACCGTAGATCGAGGAGCAACCCGTGGCGTTCGCGATCACGAGGCGGTCACCGTAGAGCTGGGTCAGCAATCGCAGATACGGGGTTTCACCGCAGCCGGCGCACGCCCCGGAGAACTCGAACAGCGGTGGCAGCAGGGCCAGGGTCCGGGACTTCACGGGGATCAGGGTGCGGGACACATCGGGAATCGTCTCGTAGAACGCCCATGACTCCCGTTCACGTTCGCGATGCTCGACGACCGGGGCCATGTTGATCGCCTTGCGTTTGGGTTGGGTGCGATCCTTGCCCGGGCACACTTCCACGCAGAGCCCGCATCCGGTGCAGTCATCCGGCGCAACCTGCACCACGTAGTCCATCCCCTCGAGTTCAGAGGTGTACTCCTCGGCAACGAAGCGGAACGCTGCGGGTGCCTCGGCTGCGGCGTCGGGTTCGAACACCTTGGTCCGGATCGCGGCGTGGGGGCAGATCATCGAGCAGCGGTTGCACTGAACACACAGATCGGGTTCCCAGATCGGGATGTCGATGGCAATGGAACGCTTTTCGTAACGGCTGGTGCCGGTCGGCCAGGCTCCGTCGGGCGGAAACGCGCTCACCGGCAGTCGGTCCCCATGGCCTTCCAGCAACAGACGGGTCACGTTTTCGACGAACTCGGGGGCGTCGGCGGGCACCGCCGGCCGGAGGTGTCGAGTTGCTGTCACCGAGCCCAGGGGGATCTCGTGGAGCTGGTCGAGGGTGCCGTCGATCGCTTCGGTGTTGCGGCGGACGATCTCGGGGCCCCGCTTGCCCCACGTGTCGGCGACCGACTGCTTCACCGCCGCGATCGCCTCATCGCGGGGAAGGACTCCCGACAACGCGAAGAAACAGGTCGACATGACGGTGTTGATTCGCCGGCCAAGTCCGTGATCCTCGGCGATCTGATGCGCGTCGATGGCATACAGGTGGCAGTCCCGCTCCACCAGCGCCTGCTGGGCTTCCACCCGAAGGTCTTCCCAGACCTGCTCGGGCGGAACCGGGGTGTTGATGAGTACCGTGGCACCGAAACCAGCGGATTCGAGGACGTCGAGTCGGTCCAGGAATCCGGGATCGTGGATCGCCACGAAGCCCGCCCGGCCGATCTCATACGTCGAGCGGATCGGACGGGGACCGAACCGCAGGTGCGAAACGGTGGTCGATCCCGCCTTCTTCGAGTCGTAGACGAAATGGCCCTGGCACCACAGATCAGTGCTGTCGCCGATGATGCGGATCGCTGCCTTGTTGCTGCTGACAGTCCCGTCGGCTCCCAACCCGTAGAACACCGCCTGGGTCACGTCGGGCTGTTCGATGTCGAAGGTGTCGTCGACCGCAAGGGAGAGATCGGTGACGT
>JAUXGW010000220.1 GCA_030621865.1 Actinomycetes bacterium | reverse complement strand
GGTTATGCCGATCCTGGATCAGCAAGCCGACCTGCTGGAGCAGTTCCGACGTTGAAACGATCCGCCGGGTTGATGCATCCCGCGGCGATTGACCAATCACCCGTTTGGTCGGATTGCCGCCACTGAAACGGAAACTGGCGCGATCATGAGGCTGTGGCAAAACGAAACAACCCCAGGACCGATCCGGACTCCATCGACACTCACGTGGTGCGGTCCAGACCCAGTGGACGCCAGATCGGCGCGGGGATCCTCATCGTGGTGTTGCTCGTCTTCATCGCGTCCAACAGCGACAGCACGGAAATCTCGATGCTGGGTGCGTCACTCACCATGCCCCTCTGGGTGGTGCTGGCGGGAACTGCGCTCGTCGGATTCGGAATCGGGATGATGATGGGATCGCGCCGGGCAAAAGCCAAGTATCGCCGCAACTGAACGACGCCTTCTGCAGGCCGGTTCAGGCCGAAGGAGGCATCCAGTGCCCGGAGTTCACCGGCAAGGCAGTTCCGGTCACACACTTGGCCAATGGGGAAGCGAAAAACACGACGGCACCTGAGATCTCCGACGAATGCGGAAGGTAACCGAGCGCCGTTTCAGCAGCCCTTTCGCTGTAAATATCCTCCCACGTGGTGCCGGCACCACGATCCTCTGCCTGCCACTCGAAGTAGATCTTCACATTTTCGCCCCAGATGTAGCCGGGGTGAACGGAGTTGACGCGGATCCCGTACTGTCCCAACTCCATAGCCAGGGTTTTGGTGACCGCACCCAGCGCAGCCTTGCTGCCGGCGTAGGAACCAGCACCTGCTTCCAGCCGTTGGATGGCCATCGAATTGACCATGATCACCCGGGCGTCACCATGGTGTTCCCCTGCAGCCTTGAGCAAGGGAAGTAATGCCTGTGTCAGTTGGAGGGTGCCGAAATGGTTCACGTCCATTGGCCGCTTCCAACGGCTCAGGTCTGCGTCCTCGAAGTTCACGTGTTCTCCGCCGTGGAAGGCCGAGTTCACCAGGATGTCGAGTGAGCCGCCGAACTCGGAATCGAGATTCGCGGCCACCCGTTCGCAGTCCTCAGCGCGGTTGATCGAACCTCGAAGTTGCACGGCTTTGCGACCAAGGGCTTCGATCTCGGCGGCAACCCCCGGCACGTGGCTGTCGGAACGGCCCAGCAGCGCCACATCGGCGCCCTCACGGGCAAGCCCGAGGGCAATGTCCCGACCCATCCCCGGTCCGATTCCCGAGACCAGAGCGGTCTTCCCGGTCAGCAGATCTGCCATCTCATTCTCCTCGCCTGTCGGTGACTGGACGTTTGTTCCGATGTTGGTTCAAGTGGACAATCCGGCGAACGGAGGGGCCACCGATTCGGTGTTCCGAAGATCAGGATCGGCGGGTCTCGATCCAGGGCATGTCCCGGTCCTCGAGGATCTCGCGGGGCAGGCCAAGTACCTGTTCCGAAAGATTGTTCTTGTGGACCTGCTCCGTCCCTCCACCGATTTTCGGAGCGAACTGATTCAGGCACTGATACTGCCAGAACCCGTCACCCTCCGCTTCGTGCAGGAGCATGCCTTCCGCCCCTTCCATCTCGAGCCCCAACTCCACCCGATGGGTCAGAGCGTTGGTGAAGAAGTTCTTGAGCATGGAGCCGTGCAGCGCGAGTTCATGACGACCGAGCATCACTGCGGTCTGGGTTCGCCAGCCCATCCACTTGAGGATCCTCTCGTCGCTGTAGACCTGAGCGAGTTTCTGGCGCATGAGCGGATCATTGACTGCCCCGGTGCGTCGCGCAGTGGCGATCACGGTCGGGAATCCCGTGGACTGGCTCGCGCCTGAGATCATCGAGCTTTCGGACCGCAGGGTGGTCTTCGTGACCTTCCAGCCACCATCGAGTGGCCCGACCATGTTCTCGGTGGGGATCCTCACGTCGCTGAGGAACACCTCGTTGAAATGGGCTACCCCCTGAGCCTGAACCAACGGCCGGACGTCGATCCCCGGTGAGTTCATGTCCACGATGAAGTAGGTGATTCCTGCGTGTTTGGGAGCTTCCGGGTCGGTGCGTGCGATCAGTATTCCGAAGTCCGCGAACTGGGCGCTGGAGGTCCAGACCTTCTGGCCGTTCACCACGTACTCATCGCCGTCCAGGACCGCCCGCGTGGCGATGGATGCAAGATCGGAGCCGGCGCCCGGTTCCGAGAACAACTGGCACCAGGTCTCCTCGCCACTCAGCAGCGGTTCCAGGTATCGCTCCTGCTGCTCAGGGGTTCCGTGGGCCATGAGGGTGGGACCAACCAGGGCCTGCGCGGCCGTCAGGAATCCGGATGTAACATCGAAATCCGCCATCTCCTGGCCGAAAACAATCTGGTGCGCAGGCGTCAGTCCGCGTCCACCGAAGCTCTCCGGCCAGGTCAGTCCTGCCCAACCGTTGTCATAGAGGACCTTCTGCCACTCATGGCAACGCCGACGGAAGTCCGCAGCCACCTCTTCGTCGGTGGAGGCGACGTTGCGCGACCAATCGCTCTCGTCCCCGGTTCGCAACCGGGCGTTGGCCTCCAGGAATTGTCGGACCTCGGTCCGGAACTCGGCCATCTCAGGAGTGTCTTCAAAATCCACGAACGGATGGTAGACCCCAGAAGTGGAACCTGTTCCATTTCCGGTTGCACCCCGTTCGGCCCTGATCGGGAATTCGAGGCCTGGTCGACCGGGGGATCAGCCTTCAAAGGCTCCCCAAACGCGTTCAGGGTCAGCGGTGTTCGGGATCAGAGACGTTCGAGAATGGTCACGTTCGCCTGCCCGCCGCCTTCGCACATGGTCTGAAGGCCGTATCGGCCGCCGGTGCGCTCCAACTCGTTGAGCAGAGTTGTCATCAGGCGAACTCCGGTGGCACCCAGCGGGTGTCCGAGTGCGATCGCTCCTCCGTTGACATTCACCTTGTCGAGGTCGGCATCCAGTTCCTTTGCCCATGCCAACACAACTGACGCAAAGGCCTCATTGATCTCGACAAGGTCGATGTCATCGAGGCTCATTCCTGCCTTCTCCAGGGCATGCCGGGTAGCCGGAATCGGAGCCGAAAGCATTCGGATCGGGTCTTCACCCCGCACTGAGAGGTGATGTATGCGCGCACGTGGCTTCAGACCATGTGCCTTGACGGCGTCCTCCGAGGCAATCAGCATCGCTGCCGATGCATCGGAGATCTGGCTGGCAAGGGCTGCGGTCAGACGGCCACCCTCCACCAGCGTCGGGAGGCTCTTGATCTTCTCCACGTTCGGCTCTCGCGGACCCTCATCAGCACTCAGCCCGGCGAGCGGTTCGATCTCCGCCTCGAAACGGCCCTCGGCGCGGGCCCGAATGGCCTTGGTGTGGGAATTGATCGCGAAGTCCTCCATCTCGGAACGGGAGATGTCCCAATTCTCGGCGATCATCTCAGCCCCGCGGAACTGGCTCACTTCCTGGTCGCCGTAGCGGGCCTGCCAACCCTTGGACCCGGAGAAAGGATCGGTGAATCCGTAGGTTTCGCCCGCCAACATTGCCGAGGAAATGGGGAGGGCGGACATGTTCTGAACGCCGGCGGCGACGACGAGGTCGGTGGTGCCCGACATCACGGCCTGAGCCGCGAAGTGAACTGCTTGCTGGGACGAACCACACTGGCGGTCAACCGTGGTTCCGGGGACTTCTTCGGGGAGTCCGGCCGCGAGCCAGGAAGTACGTGCGATGTCACCGGCCTGCGGGCCGATCGTGTCCACACATCCCATCACCACGTCCTCAACGGCCGACGGGTCAACACCGGAACGGTCCATGAGAGCCGACAGGGTGTGTGCCCCGAGATCGGCTGGATGCACCTGCGACAGGCCGCCACCGCGTCTCCCGACCGGAGTCCGTACCGCGTCAATGATGTAAGCCTCGGCCATTTTGTCTCCAGGGAATCGGGTGCCGTTGGACCGGGCCAACGCTACAACGAGGTCAACCACACTCCCCAACCGGTCATTCCCGCCGGACGCATACGTCCCGGGGCATCGGGGACTGCTCGATCAAGTCGAGCGCCGACGCGCCCCCAGATAGGAGATACCCACTTCACACTCATGCTGAAGCGCGCAGTAACCACAGTACGTACCGGGAACCGTTGGCGCCTCCG
>JAUXGW010000027.1 GCA_030621865.1 Actinomycetes bacterium | reverse complement strand
TGACGATGGCGTGGCCCCTCGCGTTCTCCTGGTTGCCGTGTTCGTCGGCGGTGAAACGCACCCAGGGGTCTGCGCACGTGGTGTCGGTGATGCGGGTGACCTCTGTGAGCTCTCCGGCTCCGGCGGCGACCCACAGCTCCCGTGTGTCGGCGGATGCGTTCTGGACGGAGTGGTCTCCCGCCGGTCCGATCGTCCTGAGATATGAGTTGAGCGACGCTCCGATGATGAAAGTGAGCACTGCGACCGAGGGGATGATGATCAGCACCGGTGTGATCCATCGCCGTCCGGCGCCTGGTTGCGGACGGCGGATGAGGGTGACGACTGCCCAGATGATTCCGAGAGCGGCCGAGACGATCAGCGTTCCGGAGACGGCCATGAAGACCCAATACCCCGCATCGGGGAAGACCGCGAGGAACACCGCGGCGGGCGCCATGGATACCACTCCCAGAACGAGTTGTCGGGTGATGGTGCCGCCAGTGGTTCGACGCACTGTCCAGGCACGCCAGAAGCGGCTGAAACCGTAGAGGGGGAGCGCGACCAGGGTCACTGCGGGAAGAAGGGGCAACGGCATGCCTCCGATCAGGATGACGGCCGCGGTGATCACAGCGATGGCGATGATCAGGCGGTACGAGGGGCGGCGCTCTTTGGAGAACATGGCGGCCCGTTCGCGCGCTGCGCTCACGACGAGGTCGCGCGTTGTGCGCCACCACACACCTCGGCCGTCGGTACTGAACAAGACCAGGTCGCGGTAGCTCTGCGCCATGTCCTCACCGAACTCTTCGCGAAGGCTGCTCGGGTACAACACGAGGAGACGGCGGTAACGCTGCACCGAACGTTCGACGTCATCATCGGTTTCTGACGGTATGGCAGCCATCACGACAGCTCCCCTAGTAGGCGTGGTGGAGCGGCCCGTCGAGTGTGTTCTACGAGATTGGCGAGCCGCTGGATCTCGGCGTCACAGGCGGCCTGGCCGAGACCGGTCAGCCGGTAGTACTTGCGGCGCTGGTCATCGAGAGCCGGATCGGGGCGGGTGTCGGTCTGTTCGATGATTCCCTGGGACACCAACTTCTTGATGGTGCCGTAGAGAGTGCCGGGTCCCAACTTGATCAGTCCGTCAGAGATCTGTTCGACGTCGCGCATGATGGCGTAGCCGTGACGTTCCCCGCGGTTGAGCGACAACACGATGTGCAGAGCTGCCGGCGAAAGTGGCAGGAACGGTGTTGGGTCCGATGCTTCGGGACGTTGGCTCATTCGGTCACCTCTTGATCTATCAGGTTCCGTTAGACTATATCGAATGCTGATATAGCTGTCCAGCACCAATTTCCGACACAAATACTCCCGCGGAAGGCTCGCTCGGGTGACGGCTATGGGCGGATGAGGGTCGTCTCGGCGGCGTGACGGGTGCGGAGTTCGGAATCCCAGTCGCCCGAGCAGTACACGGTCATGTCTGACACCTGATCGCCGCGGGTCTCACAGAGGATGATCTTGCGGTCGGTGATCAGATCGCCATCTTCGACGTGGCTGCCGAGGATCTCCATCACGAAGCCAGTGGCCGTGGGAACTGTTCTGGCAACGGTCGTGTCTGCTCCGCTGGGGGAGTAGCCCCTGATCCATGCATTGAAGGCATCGAGTCCCTGGAGCTGGAATCGCCATTCCGGCGGATGGCCGTCGAGAAACACGTCATCGGTGAGGATGTCGACTGCGTGCGCGGTGCGGAACACGTCGGCGAGGCGCTCAGCGAGGGCTTCGGCAGCATCTTGATCCAGCACTCCCTGTGTATGGGGGATCTGTGTGTTGGTGGCCCGTGGTTTGGTGATTGACATTCGGAATCCTCCGTCGTCGGTGATGGGTTGGTGAGCACCGTACGAATTTCGTGGGTTCGCCACATCGGGAGGATGGTTGAAACCTGTGCCGGTGGGCATCAGTAGAAGTACCGAGGCCGGGTCGAGATCAATCGTTGATTCTCCCGATGACGCTCGATTCCTCTCTTCGTACCGTCAGGGTGACTACAGAACCAATACCGACAGGAGGCATGTGATGACCGACCATTCGAATGTGGCCGCCGTGAATCGAATGACGGAGGCTGTCTTCGACGAGGACCACGACGCCCTCGCCGAGATCTTCACCGACGATCTCCAGTTTCATCTGCGCGGACCGTTTCCCAATGCAGGCGACCATGTGGGCGTCGAGGGTTTTCTCGGGGTTCTGGGCAACTTGTTCGAGTCCACCAGTGGCGACATCAAGCTCGATCAGCGGTTCTGTGCCGGCACCGATGGATGGGCAGCCCAGTTGGAACACGCCATGCTCGGCCGCAACGGGAACACCCTGGAGAGTGACAACGCCTCTATCTACCGCTTCGAGGACGGTCGCATCGCCGAGATGTGGATGTTCGTTGGAGCCGATTCCGAAGCGGCTGCGTTCTTCGAATAGCCGACCCGAAGCCACTGTTCGCACCCGGGTCCTGGCCGATGGGGCAAACTCGGGTGTGGTGGATCCGGTTGATCGAGCCCGAGCAGCGTTCGCTGACAAGGAGTGGGGTGAGGCCCACCGACTCTTCGTAGCACTCGCCGCTGAAGATGGTGGTGGACTCGCGCTTGATGACCTCGATCGCTTTGCCACCGCCAGTTATCTCTCGGGCTCGGACGAAGAGGCGTTCGAGATCTGGGCCAGGGGTCAGAAGCGCTGTCTGGCCGAGGGTGAGATCGCGCTGGCCGCGCGGTTCGGCATCCGCGCCGCCCAGGGACTTGGCTTCAAAGGGGACTTCGCCCGTTCCCGCGGTTGGGTCGACCGTACACATCGCGTTCTCGACAACGCAGGGCTCGACTGTGTCGAGCAGGGATTTCTGCAGCACGCGTCGGCACTGCACAGCATCGTCGAGACCGGCGACGTCGAGACGGCCCTTCAATTCTTTGCCGACGCGGGCGCGGTTGGTGATCGCTTTGATGACGTCGAGCTGATCACTCTCGCCCGGATCGGTACCGGTCGTTGCCTGATCTATCTCGGCGAGGTGCCCGAGGGTATTGCGCTCCTCGATGAGGCCATGATCTCGGTGGAAGCCGGCGAAGTGCCTCCACTCTCCTCCGGTGACGCGTACTGCACCGTGATCGACGCGTGCCATGAGCTCTTCGACGTGAGGCGCTGCACGGCCTGGACCGAGTCATTCTCGCGGTGGTGCGACACTCAACCCGATCTCGTGCTCTACAGGGGCCATTGCCTGCTTCACCGCGCCGAAGTGATGTTGGTGCAGGGAGGATGGGCCGACGCGGCGGAGGAAGCCCGACGAGCGTGCGAACGGCTCGCGGACCCGATTCACCCGTTCACCCTGGCCGGCGCCAACTACCTCGAAGCGGAGCTGCACAGGCTGCGAGGCGACGTTGCAGCAGCCGAGGCGTCGTATCGCCATGCGAATGAGCTGGGGGCAAATCCGCATCCGGGTCTCGCGCTGCTGCGGCTGGCCGAGGGGCGCTCCGAGGTGGCCCAGACCTCGATCAGGCGGGTGCTGGCCGAGGCAGAAGGACAGATCGATCGCGCCCGGATGCTCGGCCCGTACGCCGAAATCATGCTGGCCTGCGGAGACATCGAGGCAGCGCTCGTCGCAGCCGACGAACTGGCCACTGTGGCCGCTGAACTTCGAGCCCCATTTCTCCGGGCGACAGCAGACACGCGCGGGGTGCCGCACATCTCGCGATGGGAGAGCCTGGCGAAGCGTTGCGTGAACTTCGGGCGGCCTGGAACGTCTGGACCGAAATCGGGGTGCCCTACGAGGCAGCCAGAACCCGCCTTGTCATTGCGGACGCGTGCGCGGCCGTAGGCGACGATGAGGCGCATGAGATGGAATCCGCGGCGGCGCGTCGAACATTGGAGGAACTCGGCGCCGCCGCAGTGACGAACCGTGACGGTCCCCTTGCAGGCGCAGGGAGGCACCTCACCACACGGGAGGTGGAGGTGCTCGTTCTGATCGCCTCCGGCAAGACGAACCGGGCCATTGCTTCCGAGTTGTTCATCAGCGAGAAAACAGTGGCCAGCCACGTCAGCCACATCTTCACCAAGATCGACGTGACGTCGCGTTCAGCGGCCACTGCGTTTGCATACAACAACGGACTCGTCGGCAGCTGACCATGGGGAAATCGGGCCCGCCGATTCGCCGCCAATCTCGTAGTTTGTCTCTGGCGGCGAGCCTCGTTCCACTGACAGTTGTACCGTCACCTATACCCTCACCAGGATTGGAACGAAACCAGAAGCGGGTTTGCGATTCAGCTCATGGAAGCACTCCATCAGGGTTGAGAAACACCGATCGTGCGGCTATTCACTCCTCCAAACGAGTTGCGCTGGATTGTGCGAGCATTGGAAATGGCTGAGCGTACGACGCATTTCCGAACGTGCCCATTGTGTGAAGCGACCTGCGGCCTCGAAGTCACGATGGAAGGTGGGTCCGTAGTTCGAATCCGGGGTGACCGCGATGATGTGTTCTCCCATGGTTTCCTCTGCCCGAAAGGCTCGACTCTCAGACAGCTTCAGGAGGATCCTGATCGCCTGCGCGCTCCTTTGGTGAAGCGCAACGGGAAACACGTCGAGGTGTCGTGGGATGAGGCGTTCGCCGAGGTGGAGCAACGGCTGATGCCGGTGCTCGAGGAGTGGGGGAGGGAGTCGGCGGCCATCTACCTCGGGAACCCGAACGTCCACAACCACGCACTCACCATCTACGGCCGTGCGCTCATCACTGCGATGGGTTCGAGGAACGTGTACTCCGCCAGCACCGTCGACCAGATGCCGCGGCACGTATCGTCAGGGTTTCTCTACGGTGCTGCGCTGTCGATCCCCGTGCCCGACCTGGACCGGACTGACTACCTGCTCATGCTTGGCGCCAACCCCTGGGAGTCGAACGGCAGCCTCTGCACAGCCCCCGATTTCCCGGGGCGCCTGCGGTCGATTCAGGAACGTGGCGGAAAGTTCGTCGTGGTGGATCCGCGCCGCACCAAGTCGGCCAAGGCCGCGGACGAACATCTGGTGATCAGGCCGGGTGGCGACGCGGCATGGTTGGCCGCGCTTGCCAATGTTCTCTTCGCCGAGGACCTGATCGACCTTGGCGCAGCGGAGCCGAATCTCGGGGGAGTAGACGAGGTCAGAACTCTGGTCGAACCCTTCACTCCAGAAGCGATCGAAGCTGCCACCTGGATCGAACCGGAGGTCACCCGCCGCATCGCCCGTGAACTGGCCGGCGCACCCACTGCCGCCGTCTACGGCAGGATCGGATCCAACACCGTGGAGTTCGGGACCCTGACCTCGTGGCTGACCGACATCGTGACCATTCTCACCGGGAATCTGGATCGGCCCGGAGGACTGATGTGGCCCTCGCCCGCACACCAGAAACCCCTGAAACGCGGGCCCGGCAACGGCTTCAGGATCGGGCGCCGCTCGACACGCGTCAGCGGTCATCCCGAGGCCAATGGTGAGTTCCCCGTCGCTGCGCTCGCCGAGGAGATCGACCATCCGGGAGACGGTCAGATCCGGGCGCTGTTCACGATCGCCGGGAATCCGGCGCGGTCATGCCCTGACAGCCGGCGCCTGTCGGCCGCTCTCGGGTCGCTCGACGTGATGATCTCCATCGATCCGTACCTGAACGAGACGACCCGCCACGCCGATGTGATCCTGCCTCCGCCTCCGGCCCTGTCGAGGAGCCATTACGACTTGGCCTTCTACGGCCTGTCCGTAAGAAACATCTCCAACTACTCCTCGGCACTCATCGAGGCGGAGGAGCCGCTCGAGGAAGAGATCATCGCCCGCCTGGCCCTGATTGCCGGCGGCGCGGGTGCTGAGGCAGACCCGCAGATCATCCATGGCATGGTCCTGGACACTGTGCTGCAAGGCGCGGTGGCTGGCGATGGTCCCCTGAGCGGACGGGATCCCGCCGAACTTGCGTCCCAGTTGGTCGGTGGCAGCCCTGCCGACCGCGTGCTGGAGGCGATGTTGCGATCCGGTTGGGCTGGTGACCAATTCGGGGCCGAATCCGAAGGGCTCACACTCGAGAAGCTGAAGGCGAATCCGCACGGCATCGACCTCGGACCGCTCACGCCACAGCTGCCACAGATCCTCAGCACCGAATCGGGGCGGGTGGAGCTGGCCGCCGAGCCTGTGGCGAAAGACGTGGCCCGGCTCCAGGACTCGCTTGACCGTCCGCCCGGCGGCCCGGTGTTGGTGGGTCGACGCCACCTGCGGTCGAACAACTCCTGGATGCACAACGTCGAAGTGCTCGTCAAGGGCAAGGAGCGCTGCACACTCCAGGTGCATCCCGACGACGCCGCTGACTGGGGTCTCGGTGACGGCACTTCGGCACAGATAACTTCCGCCGCTGGTTCGTTGGTGGCACCGGTGGAGATCACCGACGAGATCGCCCGATCAGTGGTGAGCCTCCCGCACGGATGGGGCCACGACGTCGACGAGGCGCGCATGAGCGTGGCATCTCGACGACCCGGGGTGAACAGCAACGTGCTCACCGATTCCGCGGGGATCGACCCACTGTCGGGTAACGCGATCCTCAACGGAATACCTGTCTCAGTTTCACCCGCGTAGAGGATGAATCAGCCCACCAGACAATCGCCTCACAAATCGGTGCCCGGATGACCGCGCCGGCCGTCTTCATCGACCCATTGGTACGGTCCGGGACTCGCGCTGACCATCCAGGCCAACCCACCCACGATCCACGACTTCGACGGGAGTGCAACGCGCTACCGTGCTCGCCGGTTCGCGCCTTCATCTGAGGTGAATCAGTCGATGCGCGTGAACATGTATGCGAACGGTGATTTTGTGTAGACGATGCCCCGGCCCGTTTTCTTGATCAGATCAACGGTTACCTCTGTCGGTCTCCTGGGAACCAAGTAGGTGTCGAGCGCGGAATTGCTCACTACGTAGTCGTGTGAGCGGGAGAGGATCACGCCGGTCAGCTCGTAGCGGGGGTCGATCGATGCCCGGGCCGCGTCGCCGTGGCTCGGGTTCACGAGGAGCTGGCCGCCGATCCGCAGGTGTCGGGTGCAGTGCTCTGACACAAGACCGGCATAGAGCGAGATCAACAGGTCGAACCCTTCATCCGGGAGTCCGAGGTCGGTGGACGCATTGGTTGCCGTTTCGACGGCACGGAAGAGCCGCCGGCGGTCCCCGTGGTGGCGATCTTGCTTCTCCCACAGCGCCGCGGTTGCTGATCTCACCAGCCTGGACCTTAGGGCCCTTGCCGCCCGCGCCCGCGGTTTGTCTGGCTTGGCTACCAACTCTCTTCGTAGCTCGTAGGATTCGGCCATGCGTATCGGACTGCTCCCACTGGCCATTCCCGAGGATGCGGCAACGGCAACTGATCCTCAGGCTGTGGTCGAGACCTTCTTCGCGGCACTCGCTGCATCGGATTTGGAACGATCATTGGGCTTGCTCGACGACGGAATCGTCTACGTCAATGTCGGGTTGCCGCCGATCCGGGGCCGCGACCGGGTGGCCAAGGTACTGCGCAGCCTCGATCGGCCGGGCTCCGATTTTGAGGTCTACCTGCACGCCATCTCGGCTGACGGCCCGGCTGTGTTGACTGAGCGGACCGACGTCCTCATTGTTGGGCGGTTGCGGATCCAGTTCTGGGTTTGGGGCCGATTCGATGTGCACGACGGGAAGATCACGCTCTGGCGCGACTCGTTCGACTACCTCGACATTCTTCGAGCGACAGTGCGCGGCCTGTTCGGCATGGTCCTGCCCGGCCTGCGGCCGAGGGCACCGTCGGAACTCGGCGCGGCACCCGGTCGCTGATCGCATCTGCGGGTGTTCGCGGCCCCGGCGTAGGGTTGCCCATGGACTTCGAGCATTCCGAACGGGCCCAGATCGTGATGGAGCAGGTCGAACGCTTCATCCGCGAGCGCGTGGTTCCCAGCGAGCCGATTTATCAGGACCAGTTGGTTCACAGCGACGACTGGAGCGAATGGCGGATTCCGCCGGTCGTCGAGGAGTTGAAGGCTGAGGCCAAGGCGCTGGGTCTGTGGAACCTCTTCCTGCCGGATGAGGAGCATGGAGCCGGCCTCGACAACCGCGACTACGCACCGGTGGCAGAACTCACCGGCCGCAGCTTCCTGGCTCCGGAGGTCTTCAACTGCGCCGCACCTGACACGGGCAACGCCGAGGTGCTCGTCCAGTACGGCTCTGATCTGCAGAAGGAGCAGTGGCTCCTTCCGCTCCTCGAAGGCGAGATCCGTTCGGGTTTCTCGATGACCGAACCCGCTGTTGCGTCCAGCGACGCCACGAACATGAAGGCGACGGCTGAGCTCGAAGGCGACGAGGTCGTGCTCAACGGTCAGAAGTGGTGGACGAGCGGCGCGGGTGATCCGCGGTGCCAGTTCCTGATTTTCATGGGTGTCACCGATCCGGAGGCCGACCGGCACCAGCGTCACTCGATGGTGGTCGTCCCGATGGACAGTCCGGGTCTGAAGATCCTGCGGATGTTGCCGGTGTTCGGTCAGCTCGGTGAACCTCATGGCCACGCCGAGATCCTCTTCGAGAACGTCCGTCTGCCGGCGGAGAGCATCATCGCCGGGCCGGGCCGCGGGTTCGAGATCGCGCAGGGTCGGCTGGGTCCCGGTCGGATCCATCACTGCATGCGAATCATCGGTGCGGCAGAGCGGGCCCTGGAACGACTCTGCGAGCGCGCCGTGGATAGGGTCGCGTTCGGCAAACCGCTGGCCAACCTCGGCGGCAACCGGGACATCATCGCCGACAGCCGAATGGCGATCGACCAGGCTCGGCTACTCACGTTGAAGGCCGCCTGGGAGCTGGACACGTCGGGAACCTTCGGTGCCCTGGTGGACATCTCGGCCATCAAGGTCGTCGCCCCGAACGTTCTGCAGCGGGTCGTCGACGCGGCGATCCAGATCCATGGGGGAGAAGGAGTGGCCGATCCCGAGCTCAGCTACCTGATGGGGATGGCCCGTGCCCTGCGGTTGGCCGACGGTCCTGATGAGGTCCACCGGTCGATGGTCGCCAGGCTCGAACTCGGGAAGTATCGCTAACCCTCAAGTTGAGGTTGAGGCTGTCGGCTGATCCCCAGGCCCATATCGACAGATCTCCCCATATCCACAGGTCACGACCGGCGGGCCTTGGCCTTCCCCCTGTCTGCAATAGTGGTGGGATCCCGGGGTGAAGATGCGTCCGGGCGGTCGACAAGATGGGGTGATCATGGGTCAGAGGCGGTGGACGGTCATCGTCGGAGCGGTCCTGATCCAGCTCTGTCTGGGATCCATCTACGCTTGGTCGGTGTTCACTCCGGCCCTGACGGATGCTGGATGGTCGAAGACGGAGACCCAGATCGTGTTCTCGGTGGCCCTCGCCACCTTCGCTGTGGTGATGGTGATGGCCGGCAAGCGCCTGGAAACCTGGGGACCACGGCGGCTGGCAATGGCCGGCGGCGTGACCCTCGGTGCCGGCTACTTCCTGGCCGGTCTGGGTGCCACCAGCTTCTGGTGGGTGCTGATCTGCGTGGGGTTGATCGGCGGTGCCGGGATCGGCCTGGCCTACGTGGTGCCGATCGCGGTTGGCATGCGCTGGTACCCCGACCACAAGGGATTCATCACCGGTGCGGCCGTGGCCGGGTTCGGCTTTGGCGCCCTGGGCTGGGTGAAGCTGGCCGGCGGGTGGGGGAACCTGATCGACAACCACGGACTCGACACCACCTTCGTGATCTACGGGATCGCGTTCGCGGCCATGGTCACCGCCGGCTCCACGGTCATGCGAATGCCCCCGACCGGTTGGGTTCCCGAAGGTTTCACCCCGCCGCCGGTGGCCGCCGGTTCGGGAGGTGAGGAGTTCACGCCCACCGAGATGCGCCGCACTCCGCAGTTCCACCTCATCTCGCTCACATTTGCCGTGAGCGCCGGTGCCGGACTGATGTCGATCGGCCTGATGAAGCTCTACCCGATCGAGGCGCTCACCGCGAACGGCATCACCGAGACTGAGGCCAGCGCCATTGCCGGCACCGCCATGGCGGTCTTCTTCAGCCTCGCCAACGGCATCGGCCGGCTGGTGTGGGGCACCCTGAGCGATCGGCTCGGGCGCAAACGGTCGGTCGTGTTGATGACCGCCAGCCAGGGGATCTTCCTGCTTGCCTTCACCTATATGGCCGGCAACGAGTTCAGCCTCTATCTGGGGGCCGCGTTGATCGGCTTCAACTTCGGCGGGAACTTTGCTCTTTTCCCTGCTCTGACAGCTGATGAGTTCGGCGACAAGTCCGTGGCCCAGAACTACCCGTGGGTGTTCCTCTCCTTCGGAGCAGGGGGCATCGTGTTTCCCATCCTTGGTGGCTGGCTCGGCGACCTCGACAACTTTCCCCTTGCCTTCTCGATCTGTGGTCTTGCCTGCCTGATCGGCGCCGCTGCCTCCTTCCTGGTCTTCCCGCCCCACCAGAACGAGGCCAGCCGACCCTTCAGCGTGCACGGCTTCCTCCACAACGCACACCTCTTCGAACACGAAGAGGCCGAACCTGTCTGACCGGCGCACTCCACCCGCACCGTTGTCCCTCGCTTTGGGCTGTCCCGCGCTTCGGGCAACCCGGGCAACCCGGGCAACCCGGGCTTCCGGTCGGAGATCGCTGGGTGACCCGCTTCTTTGTGGCTTCGTGATCGGTGTTGCCGACGCGCTCGGGTGAGGTCGGTGCGTTGGTCTCGGCCGCGAAATCTTCGGCGCCCCGTGTGGCGGGGACCTGATAGAAAAGGTGTATCTGACAAACCCGGAGGTATGTAATGGCCGAGAACGTATACAAGGTTGTCGAGCTGGTCGGCACGAGCGAGGAATCCTGGGAAAAGGCAGCTGCTGCTGCGGTCACCCGGGCGGCCGAGTCGCTGCGCGACCTTCGCATAGCGGAGATCAAGGAACTCGACATGCAGCTCGAGGGCGGTCAAGTGGTTACCTACCGGGCCAAGGTGAGCGTCTCGTTCAAGTACGAGGGTTCCTGACAACCACGAGGGTTCCTGATCCGGTGACGGTGTCCCCCGTGCGCCTGTCTGTGCGTCGGGTGCCCATGCGCCGGTGACAAGAATTACTTTGCCGGCGTGTCCGCGCGCTCGAGCAGTACGTGGGCGCGGGCGGCCTCAACAAACGCAATGCGCTCTGTCCTCACCACCGGGACAGAGACAGGGGATTCCGGCGGCAACTGGTTGGCTTGGCTCTGCGCCTGAGGTCCCCTCGGCCAGCTTGTCCACCGCGCTGTGAAACGACGACGCGATGATGCTTCGTGGTTGCCGGAGGAGCGCCCGGTCGAGCAGTTTGGTGAGGAATCGCTCGTAGGTGGCGCCGGCCGTTCCCTCGCAGAGCTGGGCGACGAGTTCATAGACATGTGGCGCTGGATAACGGAACAGGAAGGGTTTCCTGTCACCGCCGGGCTCACGGATGTGCCGTCGTGGGTTGCCCAGCGTTTCCCCGGCTGAGGAAATCAGTACCGACACCACACCGCCATCGACGGGCAACGATCACCGGTGTCAACGACGTGACTGACCAATACGGCTAGGCCGCGGTCAGCCCTTCGAGGAAGATTTCGATGATGCCTCGAGTCGCCTGGCCGTAGGTGAGGTCAAGTACTGCCAGCACGCTGGTGTTCTGGATCCGGCTGATTGCAGCCATGATTGCCTGTGCGGCGAGACCGGCGTTGACCGCGCGGAACTCGCCTCGTTCTTGTCCATCCCTGATGAGTGATTCGACGAGTGTGATGCACCGCTGGTCGTAGTTGTCCACCAGTGACGTGGTTCGTGGCGAGCTGAACATGTCGTCGGCGAAGGTAACGCTGATTCGTTGGGCGTCGTCGATGACGGCGGCGGCAAAGCTGTCGAGCCGTGCCCGTGCCGTGGACGTCTGCTGCATGGCAGCGATGCCTCGGTCATAGTTCCGGTCGAGGAACCGTTCGACCACCAGAGCAACGAGGTCCTCCTTGGTGCGGGCCAGCTCGTAGAGGGTGCGGCGCGAACAGTGCAATCGTGAGGCAAGGTCGGCCAGTGTGTGATTCCGGAATCCCTCAGCCGAGAACAGCTCTTCCAAGCCGTCGAGAAGATCCTCTTGGCGCGTCGTCCACGTTGCACGGCGTTCGGAGTTGTGGGGGAGGATCGACATGAGCGCTTTCGGTTGCGGTGACGGGTCTCTGAATGGTACCGGAAGCCTCATTGAAATACCCACATTGACGGTACTAAATATAGTGTTACAGTACCGTAATGGGCACCGTCCGAAGGGTGGCCCGGTTCAGGATTGGGAAAGACATGACAGCAACGTCGGGGAAGCCATGACAACAACAGCCATTACAACAACAGAGTCGTCCGAAGCAGCAGAGTCATCCGAAGCAACAGAGTCATACGAGGAGATCATCGGACGATCGGGTATCGACGATGTTGACGAAATCCTCGCGGTGGTCGGCCCGGTGGCAACCGAGTTGGTGCACGAGGCGGAACAGGGCGGAGTCACCCGGTTCACGTGGGACTATCGAAAGGACCGCACTGCGCTGGAGAAGTTGTACTCCAAGGCAAAACGGGGGCAGTGGAATGTCGAGACCGACCTCGACTGGTCCATTGATGTGGACCGCGACAAGGTGTCGCGGCATCTCCTCGAAACGATGCCGCAGGTCCGGGCATTCCAGGAAGCTGCGGCCGGCGACCGAACGTGTCCCATGCATGGTTGGAGTGACGACCAGTTTGCGGAGCTGGCATGGGAGTATCAGACATACGGCCTGAGCCAGTTCCTCCACGGTGAGCAGGGCGCACTCGTATGCACGGCCAAGATCACCGAGCAGGTGCCGTGGATCGAGGCGAAGTACTACGCAGCGACTCAGGTGATGGACGAAGCACGACATGTCGAGGTCTTCGATCGGTATCTCACCGAGAAAGTGCGCGACAGTTACGTCTGCAACGGCCATCTTCTGTTGTTGCTCGACGACATCATCCGCGACGACCGCTGGGACATGACCTACATGGGCATGCAGATCATGGTGGAGGGTCTGGCACTGGCATCGTTCGGTTACCTCGCCGCCGCAACGGAGGAGCCGCTGCTCAAGAAGCTGCTTCGTTACGTGATGAGCGACGAAGCCCGCCACGTTGCGTTCGGGGTTCTCTCGCTCAAGGAGGCCTACGCCGAGATGTCGGCGCAGGAACTCCAGGAGCGGCAGGAATTCGCCTTCGAGGCAGGACTGCGAATGCGTGACCGGCTCTTCTACCAGGACATGTGGGAACGTCTCGGGCTGAGCGCACGCGAGATGCTCACGTGGATGCGGGCCAACCCGGTCGAGAATCAGATCTGGCAGGCAGCGCTGTTCTCGAAGATCGTGCCCAACCTGAAGAAGCTCGGTCTGCTGGATGCCGGTGATGGTTGGTTGCGCGACCGCTATACAGAGATGGGCATCATTGCGTTCGAGGATTTCGAGGACACGGCAACCGAGTTCTCCCGTTTCGACATCTCCAGCGAACTTGCCGGCTGACCGGAGAAGGTGACGATGAGTATTCCGACCATCACCCCGCAACTGAAGCGTCTGGCGCCAGACTGCAGCTCCGACGACGTGCTCGAATCCCTGCACCGCGACGGAGCTGTGGTCATCGAGCAATACGCCGATCCCGCCACCATCTCCTCGATCCGGACCGAGATGCGCCCCTGGGTCGAGGCGTGCCCTGGCGGAGGGAATCCGTTCGTGGGATTCAAGACCGCCCGAGTGGGGGCCGTCATGGCGCGGTCCAGCGCCAGTCACCAGCTTGCTCTCGACCCGATGCTCAACGAAACCTGTGGGGCATTCCTGGGTCCGTACGCCGATGGCTATCAACTCCATCTGACCCAGATCACCAACATCGGCCCGGGCGAGGGAGAACAACTTCTCCACCGCGATCGCGGCGTGTGGAACAACCACGTTCCCCGCGCAATCGAAACCCAGTTCAGTACCATTTGGGCGCTCACCGACTTCACAAGAGGCAACGGCGCCACTCGCGTCGTTCCCGGGTCGCACCTCTGGGATGACGACCGTGAGCCGCTCCCGCACGAGATCACCTTCTCCGAGATGGAGGCGACGTCGGTCCTCGTCTATTCGGGATCAGTGATCCACGGAGGCGGGCGCAACGAAACGGAGGAACACCGCGAGGGTTTGTTGCTTCACAACACGCTGAACTGGCTGCGCCAGGAGGAGAATCAGTACCTCGCCTGCCCACCTCACATCGCGCAGCACTTCAGCCCCGAGCTACGAGAGCTCCTCGGTTACAAGGCCTACTTCTCAATGGGGTTCTTCTCCCCGCCTTTTCCACCGGGGGAGGGCAGCGAGCTGGTTTCACCGGAGACCCTGTTCCGGCATCCCACACCGAGCTGGCCCGGGCTGGAAGCAGATTAGGTTCCAGACCCGAACCTGCCCCTTGCAGTTGATCAAGGCCGGTCACACGGTCATGGCGCCATCGCTCCGATTCACCTCCTCCAGGTAGGCGCTGAGCACCTCACATGAGCCCTGGCGGCCGGGCCCGCGTCTTCGGGAGCCCTCACAATTGGTTGACATCGAACTTGGTTGACATCGAACTCTGGACACCTCAGTGTGAAACGTACGCCTGAGTGGAGTAACCGGAACCGTTCCCGTGCCCCTCCGGCACTGGAGGTTGGGCCGATGTCCGATCGAAGCGCTTCCCTTCCGCCCGCTGCGATGGTGGCTCGTCACCGGTCCGCCTGAGATCGCATGGCTGATCCCCGTGCGCGAGGCAATCATCTGGGACCGTGAGTTGCCCGGGATGATGGTCAGCCATACTGTCGCCGACTTCGACAAGTGGCTCGAGGGCTACGACGCAGCCGATGAACTGCGCGAAAGCGCCGGCATCATCGGCCATGCAGCGAATCGGTCATTGGACGACCCTTCGCGCGTTCTGATCTACCACCAGGCTGAGTCGTTCGACGCGCTGAAGTCGTTTCTCGCAGACCCCGCACTCCAGGCGGCAATGAAGGACGCCGGTGTCACCTCCGAACCCGAGGCGACATTCCACATCGGCGGCTGGGCGGAAATGTACTGACCAGCAAACCCGGCGCTCCTTTCGGAGACTCGGCGATACCCTCCAGAGATGAATGTTCCGCGCCCGGAACAAACTCTGAAGGGGGAATCATGAAGGTCACCAAATCGAATCAGGGATATCGGCGCCGTCACATCGCGTTGACGGCGTTCGTCGCGGCGGTGGCAGCCTCGGTTCTTGCGGGTGGGGGGATCGTGCTCGCGAACACCGCCGGCGACGGTTCGTTCTACGCATGTGCCTCGGACAGCGATGGCAAGGTTTTGCCAGGGAGCATCCGCGAGGATTCCGAACCCACGTGCCGCCCTGGAACTCACCTGACTTCCTGGGACCAGACCGGCGGCGGTCCCGCTGGTCCTGCTGGTGCTGACGGTGCTGAGGGTCCTGCTGGTGCTGAGGGTCCTGCTGGTCCGGCGGGTCCTGCTGGTCCGGCGGGTTCTGCTGGTGCTGACGGTGCTGACGGTGTTGAGGGTCCTGCTGGTGCTGGCGGTGCTGACGGTGCTGACGGTGCTGTTGGTCCTGCTGGTGCTGACGGTGCTGACGGTGCTGACGGTCCTGCTGGTGCTGAGGGTCCCGCGGGTCCGCAGGGTCCTGCAGGTGAAGGCGCCGCGATGTTCGGACAGAACACCGGAACTTCTGTTGCCGGGCGCGGTAGTGAGTGCACGCTGGGTGAAGTGAACCTTTTCGCTGGAAACGTTGGCGTCGGGATTCCGGCGAGTGGCCAACTCCTGGCGATCAACTTGAATCAGGCCCTCTTCTCCTTGCTCGGTACCAGCTTCGGCGGAGATGGCCGTACGACGTTCGGCCTGCCGGATCTCCAGTCGGCCGCTCCGAACGGGACCACCTACTTCATCTGCGACGCCGGAATCTATCCGTCCCGCAACTAGGAGCGACACAACCTGGGTGGAGTGGTCAGGGGTGGTCACCCCCTGACCACGTTTCGCCCCGGACAGTGTCTCTGGTCGCCCTGGACAGTGTCTCTGGACTGTGCCGCCGGTGCCCATCTCCGGACCATGTCCCCGGACCGTGTGTCACACGATGATGACTATCTTCCCCTGTGCGTTTTCCTCCGCCATGTAACGCATGGCCTCGGGCACCTCGCTCAGCGGGAACGTCCTGTCGATGACCGGCACGAGCTTCCCGGCTTCGATCAACTCATTCAGCACAACCAGGGGATCTCTGGATTCCGTCGAACGGCGCACGCCCGGCACCTGAGCAACGAACGGTGACACCGCCAGGAGCTTCATGGCTCTGGCCATTCCTCCGAACCAACGACCGCCCTCTCCGAAATGATCGTGTCCGATGAGCACGTAGGTCCCGTCGGGAGTGAGCGCTCGCCTGCACTCCGACAACGTGTGGTTCGATGCAACATCGACGATGAGGTCGTACTGTTCGCCGCTTTGGGTGAAGTCCTCCCGCGTGTAGTCGATGACTTGGTCTGCGCCGATGGATCGGAGCATGTCCAGCTTCTCGGTGCTGTCCACGCCGGTCACTTCGGCTCCGTAGGACTTGGCGATCTGCACGGCGAAAATGCCCACACCGCCACCCGCACCGTTGACCAGCACCCGCTGTCCCGGCTGCACCCGTCCCTCGTCGCGGACGCCCTGGAGTGCGATCAACGCGGAGGTGGGAATGGCTGCGGCTTGTTCGAACGTGAGATTCGACGGCTTCAGCTCCAGCGAGTCTTCGCGGGCGGACACATACTCGGCGAAGGCACCGCCGTTTTTCCACTGATGCCCCTTGACGATCTCGCCGAACACCTCATCGTCTTCCTGGAACCGCGTCACCGACTTGCCGACGGACTCGACGCGTCCTGCCACCTCAGTTCCGGGTGAAGGGTTCTTCGGTTTGAGCAGTCCTGCCCCCATGATGCGAAGGACATGCGGCTGACCTGTCACGACGTGCCAGACATCAGGATGCATGGAACTCGCGTGGACCCGTATCAGTACCTCGTCCTCTTCGACGACCGGCTTGTTTATGTCCCGGAACTCCAGGACCTCATCGGGTGAGCCGTACCCGGTTTGAACGATGGCTTTCATGGTGTTGGTTTCCACGGTTTTCTCCTCAGCTGACCAGTGATTCCGGGTCGGCAGCCGCTGCCGCCGCGGGGCCACCGGATCCGCAGCTCATACGGTCGCACGCGGCGATGACCCTCATGTGGTGATGACCTCAGACGGTGATGACGATCTTTCCCTCGACGTTTCCTTCCCCGAAGTAATCAAGTGCTTCAGCAACGTCGGCCAGCGCGTAGGTGCTGTCGATCACCGGCGCCACCTTCCCGGCCTCGAGAAGCTCCGTCAACGCCATCAGGTCGTCCCTGCCCGGCTTGTGGAACACGGCGCCCATCTTCTGGCTCCCGCTCATCGAGATCAACGGCCCCAGCAGCATTGCCTGGGCGATCGGGGAGCCAGAGCCTCCGATCAGGCCATAGGTTCCCTCTGGTGCCAGCACCCGCCGGCACTCGAAGATCGAGTGGCGTGCGGTGGCGTCCACGATGTGGTCGTAGCGAATCCCGCCCTTGGTGAAGTCCTCTTGCTGGTAGTCGATCACATGGTCTGCGCCGATCGACCGGAGCATGTCCAGCTTCCCGGCGCTGTCCACGCCGGTAACTTCGGCACCGTAGGACTTGGCCATCTGCACCGCGAAGGTGCCCACGCCGCCTCCTGCGCCGTTGATCAGCACGTTCTGGCCCGGCCGGATCCGCCCCTTGTAGCGAAGACCTTGCAGGGCGAGGACCCCGGCTTGCGGTACGGCCGCCGCTTCCTCGAAGGTCAGGTTGGCCGGCTTCGGCGCCAGTGCGTCCTGATGAGCACAGACGTATTCGGCAAAGCCGCCCCAACCGCAGCGGGACGTGTCCCCGAACACCTCATCACCCGGGCGAAGCTGGGTCACGCCGGCACCGACTGCTTCGATCCACCCTGCGATGTCGGCTCCGAGGATTTTGTGCTTCGGGGTCAGGATCCCGGGGATGCGGTTCATGAACGGTGTGCCTCTCAGGAGATCCCAGTCCCATGAGTTCACAGACGACGCGTGGATCCGCACCAGCACGTCATCGTTTCCCACCGTGGGCTTCGGGATCTCAACGGGTCGAAGGACCTCGGTGGAGCCGTACTCGTTGTAAGCGATCGCTTTCATTGTGTCCTCCTGAGCCGCCCCGGGTGCGGCCCGGCCAACCGTTCTTCCCTCTCTATCTATCTCCGATTTCTCTGTCAGTTCTCTCAGTCTCTCTCTATTCTCTCTAGTTCTCCCCATTTCTCCGTTTGATGAATATCACTCAGAATGTTCGTCCCACCACGCATCTGCCACTAGAGTCCGTTTCGGCCACGCCATGCGTTCTTCGGGAACGGATCGTGGTTTCGCATACCTGGCGCAACTAGCGTGGCGCCTGTGTCCACGGTTTCAACGTTGAGCCGTGGGTGAGGAGGAGGACATCATGAGGAATCGTGCAACCGCGAGGTTCTGGATCAGTTGTGTGACGGCGTCGCTGTTGGTGACGCTGTCCGGTGGCAACCTGGCCCAAGCAGATACCACCGATCCGACGTCCACCACAGCCGCGCCCGCAGCGGCAGAGACCTCCACCGTGGATCCGGCACCCACCGCGGCACCGACGACCGCGCCTGCGCCTGCCCCCGCACCCACCGCTGCGGCACCCGCACCAACCGCCGAACCCGCACCGGCCGCCGAGGCGGCGCCCACGTTTTCTCCCACTGTGACTTCGGACAAGGACGATTACGCCCCCGGGGAGAAGGTCACACTTACCGGAGCCGGCTGGGATCCCGCGGGGGATGCTGTTCACCTGTCGGTGATACCTGGCGTCGACGACCCCTGGAGCTACGAGACTGACGTTTTGGTTGACTCCGCCGGCTCCTTTTCCGACTCCTTCAAGTTGCCTCCGACCTACATTCCGTCCTATTCGGTCACGGCCACCCAGAACTCCTCCGCCGGACCGTTGACGGCCACCACGACGTTCACCGATGCCGACCCGCCCACGGGTACGGGCGAGATCGAGCAGTGCGCCAACGGACCCGCGACTCCCATTACGTCCTGGACCGAGTGCAATCCCAAAACCTGGGTGAAGGGGAACCTCACCGCGAGCAAGGCGCATTACCTCGAAGGTCAGTCGGTGCCCTACCGGCTGAAGATGACCAAGTTGTTGCCTGAGGGGGAGACGCCGGCTGTCGAACACAAGGTGACCATTGGCTATGACACCATCAAGAGCGGCAAACATGCCATCGACTATCTGACCA
>JAUXGW010000103.1 GCA_030621865.1 Actinomycetes bacterium | reverse complement strand
TCAGATCGGGATCCAGGACCTCTTGGGGTGCGGTTGTGGTCATCATGTGTGTGTTTCGCGATTCTATTCCGACGGTGACCCGATTCCGGCGGGGGACTCGCCGGCGGGTGTTCCTCGCTGACTCGGCGAGCCTGTGGCCGTGTCGCGAATCGGCACTGTGGCAGCGTCATGAAGCAGCCCTGTGTGGAACCAGGTGGCCGCGATCGTGATCGCCGTTGCCCCGGCAATGTGAAGGATCACGAGCCAGGCCGGAATTCCCAGGTTGTACTGCGCGTAACCGATTCCGCCCTGAATCAGGACTGCGACGAGCAGCGGATATGCACGCATCAATATGCGGTGGGCGCCTCGCTGCCACAGCGAGAACACCAACGCCACAAGCAGCCCGAGGAACAACCAGGCGGACAGACTGTGGATGCGAGCGGCGTCCGGAATCGCCATCTGGATCCTCTTGGCGTCGAGGTCGCCCGCGTGTGGGCCTGTACCCGTGAGCATCGGCCCGGTAATTCCCAAGACGATCGTGCCAACAGCCATCGTCACCCAGGAGAGCCAGATCGCCCCGTGGGCGTTGGACTCGGATCCCCGCGGGCCATGGTCTCCACTGCGCCAGAGCAACACGGTGGCGGCGCACACGAGCACCATGGACAATCCGAAGTGGCCGCCGACCGCGATCGGATTCAGTTCGGTGAGGACGGATATTCCACCGAGAACTGCCTGCGCGAGCACTCCGGCGACCAAACCCAGCGACAGGTAGACCAAGCCGCGGTCATAGGGGCGCCGGCGGAATGCTCCCAGCACGGCAGCGATCACACCTGCTGAGACCGCCCCGGTGAACAGACGGTTGAGCTGCTCGACGGCCTGGTGTCCGTCAGAGACGCTGATCAGCTTGCCGGTCTCGCAGTTGGGCCAGTCAGAACACCCGAGTCCTGAACCTGTGAGGCGGACCGCTGCACCTGTGAGGACAATCACGCACAGGAGAATCAGGGCCACCAGCACGATCCGCCAGTATGTCTTCGCGGAGATGGTGAAACGTTCCTTGCGGTGCTCACCTGTGAGTCGGGTATCCGTGTCTGTGGAGTTTTCGGGATCTGCGGAGTTCTCGGGCCCTGAGGAGTGATTGGGGGCGAGGTCACTTGCGCTCATCGGGAGAAAGTCTGGCACCTGTGCGGCGTTGAGCCATCACGGCGCCGAGGGTTCGTTTTCGTCGAATCTGGCGAATCCCGCCCGCGGGCCGTACCGTTTGGGCCAGATGGTCGCCCCTGCTGTCCCCGTGCAAGGATCGATCTGGTCGGTTGTCGGCGGCTATGTGGCGCTGACGAAGCCGCGGATCATCGAATTGCTCCTGGTCACCACCGTTCCCGTGATGGTTGTGGCCAACGGCGGCGTGCCCGGAGTCTGGTTGATGGTCGCCACCGTCATCGGTGGCACATTGAGCGCCGGCGGTGCGAACGCGATCAACATGTATGTGGACCGCGACATCGACGCCCAGATGGAGCGGACCAGGAATCGGCCCCTCGTTACCGGTGTCATGCAACCCACTTCGGCTCTGGTGTTCGCCATTCTCCTGGAATTGTTCGCAGTCCTGTGGCTCTGGTACTTCGTCAATCTGCTTTCAGCGGCGCTCGCCCTGGCAGCGTGCCTGTTCTACGTGTTCGTCTACACGCTCTGGCTCAAGCGGATCACCACCCAGAACATCGTGATCGGAGGCGCGGCAGGCGCTGCGCCAGTCCTCATCGGGTGGGCGGCCGTCACCAACTCGCTCTCGCTCTCGGCCTGGGTGCTGTTCGCCCTCATGTTCTTCTGGACCCCACCGCACTTCTGGGCGCTGGCGATTCGCTACAAGGATGACTACGGCAAGGCCGGCGTGCCGATGTTGCCCACGGTGAAGACCCTGGATGAAACCACGCGGCAGATGCTCATCTACTCAGTGGTGGTCGTGATCTGCTCCGTTGCGTTCGCCGTGACCGCCGAGATGGGAATTCTGTACTGGGTGGGCGCCGTGCTGCTCGGGTTCTTCTTCCTGGCCATGACCGTCAAGGTCCAACACACCAAGTCCACGGCCGATGCGATCAGGCTTTTCACGTATTCCATCACCTATGTGACCCTTCTTTTTGCCCTGATGGCCGTGGACGTCATTGTGCGCAATGGGTGGTAATGCCGATTTGAAGAGTCGGGATCAGAATGAATCCTGATGTTTTTCTTAGAGTGCCGCTCAGCGATGTAGTGTCCTCGATGACAGCTGACCGGATTCTGTCCTACGCCGGAAGCAACCAAGAGGGCTCACGAATGGCAGTCACAGAGACGACATCCCCGCAGAGCGCGTCCGACTCGCCTGCGTCGGCGAAAACCAGTCAACCGAACGTGATTGAACAGCTCGTCGGGTCGGGCGATCACACAATGCTGGGTCGTCTGTTCATCGGTTTTTCCATGGTTTTCCTGCTGGGTTCACTTGTCGGGCGCATCCTCGTGGGGATCGACACGGGAACCACCAATGGCCTGCTGGGCGTGTATCAGCAGATGGTCACCAACAGTTCCATGATCACCCTCATCTTCCTGGGGGTGCTGCCATTGCTTCTGGGAGTGGCGATGGTGATTGTTCCCCTTCAGATCGGCTCACCCTCGATTGCGCTTCCCCGAGCCGCAGCGCTTTCGCTGTGGGGCTGGTTGATCTTCTCCACCGTGTTCCTGACTTCCATGATTCTTGACGGTGGGGTTGGTGGCGCAGACACCGACGCCTCCCGGCTCGGAAACGTTTCCTTCGGTGCGCTGCTCCTGGCTCTGGCGCTCGGAGTCACCTGTGTCGGAACCACTGTGATCACCCATCGCCCCGAGGGAATGACCTTGGCGCGTGTGCCGCTGTTCTCCTGGTCGATCCTGGTCTCAGCTGCCGTGTGGGTCACCACGATTGGTGCCGCAATTGCCTTTGTCCTCATCGGTCACGTTCTCAACGGCGGCGCGGCGGATTACTTCACCAACTTCGCCACCAACCTTTCGTGGCTCACGCGGGGACCAGCAGTGTTCATGCTGGGCATCCCGGTGCTGGGCATCGCCTCGGATGTTGTCGTTACCGCCACGCAACGCCGCCTTATCAACTATCAGGCGATGCAGGGATTGATTGCCGGGTACGGAATCCTGTCCTTCGGTGCATGGGCCGTGAGCAACTCCGTCATCGACACCGCGCTCTGGTTCCTCTGGACCCTCGGCATCGCTGTGCCGCTCGTCGGTCTTCTGGGTGGGTTCGCCGAATCACTCCGGCAGGGCAAACCCCGGGTGAATGCAGCCCTCGTGGGTTCGATCCTCTCCCTGTTCAACCTGCTGGGTGCGGTGCTCGTTGGCTTGATCATGTCCCTGAACACCGCCGGCGAAGGAACCTTGTTCGACTTCGGAACAGCAGCCCTGGCCGAAGCACAGATGGTGTTCGTGGTTACCGCCGGCATCACGGGAGCCTTTGCCGGACTGGCCTACTGGTCGGTGAAGATCTGGGGAACGGAAGCTGACGACAAGTTGGCAACCGCGTCGGTGGCGATGTTGGATATCGGTGGAGGACTGCTCGCCACGGTCCTCGCAGTGGCAGTTTTCGTCCAGGGCTCGGGTGACACGGGTGAAACCCTGTTCGGTTGGCTCGCTGCGGGAAGTGCCTTGGTCATGCTCGCCGGAATCACGGGAGGACTGGTGTTCTCGCTTGGATCGAGCGCTTCGGACGAGGACGAAGACGTCCAGGCCCCCGAAAATCCCTTCGACGGATTCACCCTCGAGTGGCAGACGCCCTCGCCCGCGATGGGCGGCGAGAGGACGGCGGAAATCCCGCTCATTGAATCGCCGTATCCTCTTCTCGACGCGAAGGAGGGCGAGTGATGTCTGCTGAAGTATCCAGCATTCCTGCCAACGAACAACCCGGCAGACCCGATGTTCTTTTCGCAACGGCTTTCGTGTCTGCCGGCACCGTTGTGGCCCTGTTGGCACTTCTGGGCGCATACATGGCCGAGAGAAGTTCCTTCGGTGCTGATTGGCTGTCCGGCAACACCATCCCGCTCACGCAGCCCAACATGCAGATGGTGGCCTTGCTGATGTCGGTCTTCACCGTTCAATGGGCTGTCTGGGCGATGCGGAACAACGATCGCTCCGCCAGCGCCTTGGCCCTTGGTATCACCTTCATTCTCGGTGCCGCATTCATCAACCAGACCATCTTCTTGTTCAAACTGATCGGTGTCACCGAAGCCCAGCCGGAAGGGCCGTTGTTCTACACGGTCACTGGTTCCCATCTCGCCATGGCGGTGCTGGGAATGTGCATGATCGTCCTGATTGCCTTCCGGACCCTTGCTGGTCACTACTCCGCTCGAAACACGAGTGCCCTGAGCGCCACGGCGCTGTTCTGGGATTCCATGGTTGCCGTCTATGCCGCGATCTGGATCGCGGTCTACGTGATGAAGTGAGGCGACGTTGATCACACGAGGCTCCAAACTTTTCTTCTCAGCGGCTCTGATCGGCCTGATCTCGGCCCTCTTCTACGGATTCGTGACCGCGGCCTCGGCCTCTGGTGGTGTATTCGCCACCCTGAGTTCGGGGGGTGTGGTTGAAGCTGTTGTCGGTCCGATCACGCTTGGCTGGAAGGGTTCGATCGGCGATCACGTCGGCTACTCGGTTCTGATGGCTTTTGCCCTGGTCATGGCTCTGATGGGCGCACTCACCACGGCGACCCGTGATGCCGACGTCGAATCGATAGCCATCGTGAACTCCGTACCGGCGGCCGATGTCGCGGCACCGGTCAGTCCGGTCGGCTACAGCATCTGGCCGTTGGTCGCCGCAGTTTCCGCTGCCTTGGTGGCTGTCGGCACGGCCGTCTCTACCTTTCTTCTGTTTGTGGGCCTCGTTGGCCTGGCTGCAGCCGCACTCGAATGGGTCGTACGATCCTCTTCCGAGTTCACCGCCGGAGCAGCTGATGCAGAAGAGGGCCTGCACAATCAGCTCCTGGCGCCGGTCGAACTCCCCGTGGTCGTCGCGCTGACGATCGGCGTGGTTGCCGTTGCGATGTCGAGGATCCTGCTTGCGGTTTCCGAGGTCGGCGCGGTGTTCGTGATCATCACTGTGGCCGTGGTGGTCTTTGGTCTGGCCAACCTGCTTGCCCGCAGACCCGAGTTGACCCGAACGGTTCTCGTGACCGTGCTGGTGGTGGGTGGCGTGGTCCTGGTCGGTAGTGGTATTGCTGCCGGAATTGCAGGCCAGCGCGACATCGAGGAGCACCATGAAGAAGAAGGCGCCATCTCGCTCGTCGGGTCCCCGACGATCCAGTCGTCATTGAATTCGCCGCCATCCGTGGGCGCTCGGCCAGACGGTACCAACGGGTACTGAGGGGTAGGAATGACTAACAAGACCAAGGCAATGATCTGGGCCATAGTGGCAACGGTCGTTTTCATCGTTTCCGGTTGGCTCATGCTTCGTGGTGCCACGAGTTCGGTCACCTTTCCGCTGAACACACTCAGCCCGCACGGGGTGAAGGCCGACTACATCCAGACGCTCACCTATTGGGTATTCGGAATTGCTGCGGTGATATTCGTCCTCGTTGAGGTGGCGATCATCTGGATGGTCGTCCGTTTTCGCCAGAATGACTCCGACGTAGAGGGCCAGGATGAACCTCAGCAGGTTCACGGCGTCACCAGCCTGGAGATCGGCTGGACGATCGTTCCGGCGGTCATCCTGGCCGGTCTTGCAGTCCTCAACGTCAACACGATCCTCAAGATGGAAGACGCTTCGGCTGACGCCATCGAGGTTGAGGTGATCGGGCAGCAGTGGTGGTGGGAATTCCGCTACGACACCAACAGTGACGGTGAAGTGGACATCATCACTGCCAACCAGCTGGTCATGCCTGCCGCGCAGGACGTGAAACTCAAGATCCAGTCGAACGACGTGATCCACTCCTTCTGGATCCCTACCCTGAACGGCAAGAAGGACGCAGTTCCCGGGCGAACCCATCCTCTGGTACTCCAGTCCTATGAACCGGGTGTGTTCGAGGGCCAGTGCACCGAATTCTGCGGTCTGTCCCATGGTGTGATGCGCATGCAGGTCAAGTCTCTGACAGAAGCGGAGTACGAAGACTGGATCGACATCATGACCACGAATCCGGATGATCCCGGCGACGCCGACCAGGTCGCCGGTCAGGAGCTGTTCGTGCAACAGTGCACCGGCTGCCATCAGATCAACGGGATCGAGCCGGGTGACGAAGATCCCGCCTACACACCGATCCCGGATCCGGATTACGGGGCCAAGGTCGGCACGGCGTTGTCTTCCCAAAACGCTCCGAACCTCACTCACCTGATGATGAGGGACACTTTCGCCGGCTCGTTGCTTGATCTCTATGATGAGCCCGCCTCGGCCGTGGTGATGAACCCGGGAACCCCGAACACCAACAATTTGAAGCGTTGGTTGCGAAACCCTGAAGAAGTGAAGCCGATGGATTCCGAAAATGGGCAGGGAATGCCCAACATGGGTCTGTCGGAAGAACAAATTGACCAGCTTGTTGCCTACCTGATCACGCTCAAGTGAGGAATCCACGATGACTGTTGTTTCTGAGCGGACGCCACTGGCGCTACCGAGTGGGGAGCCGTCGGCTCAAAATCACCTCGGGGTGTTCACGCGACCCACGGCCACCCAGGGATGGAAGTCCTGGTTCACCACCGTCGATCACAAGAAGATCGGCATCATGTACGGCGCCGCCGCGATGTTCTTCTTCCTGGTGGGCGGACTCGAAGCCCTCCTGATCCGCACACAGCTCGCGATTCCGGGAAGCGATCTGCTTTCTGCGGAGTTGTACAACCAGATCTTCACCATGCACGCCGTCACGATGGTGTTCCTAGTGGTGATGCCCATGGCTGCTGCCCTTGCCAACTACCTCCTGCCGCTGCAGATCGGCGCCCGAGATGTTGCATTCCCCAGAATGAATGCGCTCTCGCTGTGGATCTGGTTGCTCGGAGCCATCTTCTTCAACTCGTCGTGGTTGCTCGGTGGCGGAGCTGACGGAGGCTGGTTCGCCTATGCCCCGAACTCAGGTGTTGCCTTCTCTCCCAGCCACGGCATGGACTTCTATGCGGTGGGCCTGCTCATCATGGGTATTGCCTCCACCGTGTCAGCCGTGAACCTCACGGTGACCGTTCTCAACATGCGGACGCCCGGAATGACGCTGATGCGGATGCCCGTGTTCACCTGGATGACCTTCATCACGCAGGTCCTCCTGGTCTTTGCGCTTCCGGTGATCACCGTGGCGCTCTTCCTCCTGATGTTCGACCGTCTCTTCGGCGCGACCTTCTTCGACGCCAGCAAGGGCGGAGATCCGTTCCTCTGGGAACACCTCTTCTGGATATTCGGTCATCCGGAGGTGTACATCATGATCTTGCCCGCCTTCGGCATTGTCTCAGAGGTGATCCCGGTGTTCTCGCGCAAGCCGATCTTCGGGTATCCCTTCATGGTCGGTTCCGGGATTGCGATCGGCTTCATGGGCTGGGGCGTGTGGGCTCACCACATGTTCGCCTCCGGCATGGGGGAGATCTCGGTGTTGGCCTTCTCGCTGGCAACGATGTTCATCGCCGTGCCGACCGGCGTGAAGATTCTCAATTGGTGCGCCACCATGTATGGCGGCCGATTGAGATTCACCACCGCGATGTTATTTTCGGTAGGTCTGGTGGCGATGTTCACAATCGGTGGACTGTCCGGCGTGTCCCACGCCGTGGCGCCCGCTGACACCCAGCAGACCGACACCTACTACATCGTTGCCCACTTCCACTACGTACTCTTTGGTGGGGCCGTGATGGGCCTCTTCTCGGGCATCTACTTCTGGTATCCGAAGATGTTCGGAATGTTCCTGGGAGAGAAGCTGGGCAAGTGGCACTTCTGGTTGATGATGATCGGCTTCAACCTGACCTTCGGCCCGATGCACATGCTCGGACTGCAGGGCATGATGCGCCGCACCTGGACCTATTCCGATGGATACGGGTTCAACACATGGAACCTCGTGGCCACCATTGGTGCTTTCACCCTGGCGGTCTCCGTGATCCTCTTCCTGACCAACATCTGGGTGAGCTATCGGGCTCACAAGAAGAACCCGGTGAACCCGGGTGCGGATCCGTGGGATGCGCGGTCCCTGGAGTGGATGATTCCGAGCCCGACTCCCGAGTACAACTTCGACGAGACCGTCGTGGTTGAGGAATTCGACGAGTTCTGGCACCGCAAGTACGGCCACGACGAAGATGGTCGCCTGGTGCGAATCGCCCCAACGGAAGATGTGGTTCAGCATGCCGGCGCCACCGGCATCCACCTGCCCTCACCCTCCTACTGGCCGTTGGTCATGGCCGTTGGCTTCCCACTGGTCGGGTACGGCCTCATCTTCAATCTGTGGTGGGCGCTTCCGGGTGCACTCCTGATGCTCGTTGCGATCTATGGCTGGGTGATGGAACCGCCGGATGCCCCAAGCGATCACCATGACGATCTCG
>JAUXGW010000152.1 GCA_030621865.1 Actinomycetes bacterium | reverse complement strand
AGCGATCTCGAGTGCCGCGAGGGTCTCCACAGTGACGGGTTCGTCGCCGGAGAGAACGCGCTGGAGGTATTCGCCGGGTATGGGTGGTCTGGACTCCTGATTCTCTTCGTTCTCAGAGTTCTCCGGTTTCTCAGAGTTCTCCGGGACGTCAGAGGTGCGGAGACGCTCGGCGAGGGTGACCAGGACGCGTTCAACGATTTCGCGCCGGAGATCGATCCCTTCGGTGTCCATCTCGTCCGGGTCGCCGTCACCCCAGACGTCGGCGACGGCGCCGTCAACCTTGGCGCGGCATGTCTGGAGTTGATTTGAGAGCTGGTCGTTGTCGCCCTCGATCAGCGCGTCGCAGAGGGCGGCTGCTTCCTCGGCACCTCGATTGGTCCGAATTCCGGGGCGACTGATCGTGGTCTCGCGAACCTGCGCCATGCTGACCGGGGGCATGTTGTCTGCGTCACGCGGTGCTGTGGCCAACAGGGCCACCCAGGCCATACGACGGGGTCGTTCGATGCCGGCTTCGCAGAAGGCGAGTACCCGGTAGAGCACCTCCTTAACCGGGCCGGCCTCGGCGGGATCGTGTATTTCGACGTAGCGCGCCCATTCGAGCAGCGCCTGGGCCGTCCGTACGAGGGGACGGGCACCGGTGCCGAACACGCTGCCGTCAAGTCCTGTGTCGGAGTTGTGCCACGACGACAGTCGGGAGGCCATGTACCGGTACAACGCGTCGGCCAACTCATCGAGCCGAGCGAGCGAATAGTCGGCGAGAGGAGAGCGCCAGCGGGAGTCGAGGACCGGCTGGTCACCGGCGCGCGACGGGAACGGGTCATCACCCAGGAACCCCAGCGGGTCATCCAGGAGGTTGGTGATCAGGCGGGTGTCTTCGTCAGCACGTTGCGTGAGGTAGGACATCCGTCCGGCGAGGCTCGACGACATGAGGTTGTCGCGGTTCATCAACGTTGCGAACGTGGCGCGGCGCACGGCAATGGCTCGTTCGACCGCCTGGTTGTACTCATCGATGGCAGCGATGTCGCCGCTGATGTCCTCACCAGTGATCTTCGCTCCGATCGCCGCCTTCAGGACCGACACCACGGATCGGCGGCCCTGCTCGCTGAGGGTGTCACCGCTTGTGTCGACAGTGGGCGCTGTCGGTATTCCGGGATGCAGGTAGACGAGGTAACGATCTGTGGGTCCTGCCGCCGGGGCGGCAGCGACGGCGTCCAGAGCGCGCCGGAGAGGGATGTTGTCTACGATCCCGCCGTCGGCGACCACGAACGAGGTGTCGTCGGTTCGGTCGGCGAAGATGCCGGCCATGTCGACTCCGATCGCCGAAATCGGCTCCTCTTCAGGTGCCGAGAAGCTTGCCCCGCGGCTGGAACGTACCGATGCGGCTTCGAATGCGCCTGGGAAGGACGATGTCGTGCGGGCGGCGAGCGCGAGACGGTTGAGGTGCCCCTCGAAGGACCCGCGGCCCGGCTCCGAGGGCGATGCATAGGAGGGGAAGTCGCTGGCCAGCCAAGGCTGGTCCGGTGAGCGGAAGCGGAATCCCGTGGCGAAGCGCCGCTCGCTCAGGGGCTCGTCGGCGGGACTGCGGACCGGTCGGACGACCGGTTCGACGTGTGTGGCCGACAGGCGGAGGTCCACGCGGGGTGCTTCGGTCGGACGCTGCTGGTCGTCGACCTCGTCGATCAGTTTGGTGAGTGCGCGGGCGATTGCAGCGAACATGTGCCGATCACCGCGGAACAGCGACAGCCATCGGAGGTTGGCCTCGGACTCCGGCTCCGTGTCAGTGGTGCGCACGAGCTTCTTGGTGCTGCCGACCTCGAGCCAAGTGGATCGGATGGCGTCGAACGGCACACCGTAGACCTGACATGCGGCGAACAGCACACCGTTGAGGCCACCCGCACTTGCGCCGGCCATCACGTCGACCACGACCGAGTCGTATCCGGTGGCTGTGGTCAGGCCGGTCCAGAATCCCTGGTCACCTGTTGGCTGATCCTGGGGTGACGGGGCCCGGCGCAGCTCGTCGATCTCGACGCAGGCTCCACCGATCCACACTGCGAGGCTGACCCCGCCGCGCATTCCCAACGCAAGTCGCAGTTCCCGTTTCGACTCCGTCTCCATGAGACTCCGATCCCCGGTTCAGTCCGATCCCCGATGGGGGACTGACGCGATGGTACCGAGCCGGACACAGTTTCCGGTCCGCTCGATGCCGATATGGCAAGCTGGGGCCATGTCTTGGTGGTCGACCGCCCGGTCCTTGGGGGATGCACTCGGAGTCTGGGAGGGCCGGGTTCTGCCGGTCGGCTGCGAGCTCGGACGGTCGATCTATTCCGAAACGAAGCGTTCGGCCCGGATCGCCAACTTCAACCGCCCCCGCCTGCCGCTGCATGCCGACACAGTGGCCAGGATGCAGCCGCTGTTCCCCGAGCTCGAGCTGGATCGGGTCCGTGTTCGATCCCGGTGCCGGTTGCCGCCGAACCGATTCCGTCACAGCGGTTCGATCTACGCGATGACCTTCGGAGATACGATCTACTGGCGCGACGACTTCAACGAGAAGGATCCCGTCGATCTCGTGAAGCTTGTGCACGAACTCGTGCACGTCGATCAGGTTCGCCGCCACGGCGACGAGTCCTCCTTTGCCTGCGCCTACGGACGGGGCTATGTCGAGGGCGGTGGCGAGCTGCCGGACTGGATCTCCGAACCGACGCCCTATCACCGCAACCCACTCGAGGCCGAGGCGTACAGTTTCGAAGCAAGGTTCCGCGACGACTCCGGACGGGTCGTCTCGACCCGGCTGCCCGACGCCTGATCGACCTCGCTCGCATTCGGGTGCCGCAGGGGAGCAGATGACAGATTCACAGGAAATCGATCGAGTGGCTGAAGCGATGCAGTCCATCGTGAACAAGTCACTGGAGCGCAACAGTGCGACCGGGTACTTCGCTGCCATGTACCTCGGGGTCACTCGAGAGGTCAAGAGTGGTCTCGAGGACAACATTTTCACGACCCCGGACCGCCTCGTGAAGCTCACCACCGTGTTCGCTCAGCGGTACATCGATGCGTGGGACCTCCACGAAGCAGGCGACCAACCAACGGAGTCCTGGCAGGTGGCGTTTGGCGCCGCCAACGAGTGGAGGCCGACTGTTCTCCAGCATCTGCTCCTGGGGATGAACGCCCACATCAGCCTTGACCTCGGGATCGCCTCGGCAGAGGTCGCACCGGGCGACGCGATAGGTGACCTCCGAACGGACTTCGAACAGATCAACGATGTGCTGGCACGGCTCGTTGATACGGTCCAGGGCCGCCTCAACCGGGTTTCTCCCTTCTACCGCCTGGTCGATCACCTGGGCGGTTCCATGGACGAGACGGTCATCAACTTCAGCATCGCCCGCGCCCGCGACGAGGCCTGGAAGCTCGCTACCTCCCTCGCTGCTGCCGATGAACAGGGCGCGGCGCAACAGATCAGTCAACAGGACCGGTCGGTGGCGCAGCTCGGAACCACGATCCTGCGACCGGGAGCAGTGGCATCTGCAGGCCTGTTCACCGTGCGCATCACCGAAAGGCGCAGACCGTCGGCGATCATCGAGATCCTCTCGGCAGCGGTGAACTGATCGCTGGTTCAGGATTGTTGGCGTCGTCGCCAGAGGTAGGTCGTGTTCAGGTACCAGTTCACGATCAGTGCCACCAGGGCGCCAATGAGGTTGTGAACAACCCGGGCTGCGTCCTCTCCGACAAGATTGAAAAGCAGGCCGATCTCCTGCAACCAGGAGAACACGGCGGTGTGAACGAGAGTGCCGACCAGGGTCATCAGGGCATACACGAAGAAGGCCGGCACCCGTGCCCAGCCCCGGAACCTCTGCTCCCAGAACGTGAATTCGTTGTTGATCGCGAACAGCAAGAGCGTGGTGAGGCCCAGGCTCAAGAGGAATGAGCTGTAGATCGGGTCGATTGCATCGTTGACACCGGTGTTGATCCGGGGCATTCCCAGAGCCTCGAACAATGTGAACAGGGCAGAGTTCACGATCACTCCGAGGATCCCGACCAGGACATAGAGCAGGAAGACCGGATTGATCGACCGGCCCATGCGCAGTTCGGCCACGCCGAGGAGGTAGCTGCGGATCACGCTTCGGTTGAGCTTGGTCTCACCGTGTTCGCGGTTGGAGAACTCATAGCCGACATCAACCACACGAAGGTTCTTGTTGCGACCGATGAACTCCAGGAGGATCTTGAAACCCCTGGGATTGATGTCAGCCGCCGACGCCTCGTAGGTGTCACGCGACATCAGGAAGAAGCCGCTCATGGGATCCGATGTGGGGACCATGAGGAAAACCTTGGCGATGGCACTGGCGACCCAGCTGACAAAGCGGCGTTGGGTGCTCCACTCGCCGTAACCTCCATCGTCCATTTCCCGGGAGCCGACAACCACGTCTGTGTCGCCGGATTGGGCGAGTGCCAACATCTCCGGGAGTTTGGTTTCATCGTGCTGAAGGTCAGCGTCGATCACGGCAATGAATGCACCCCTGGCCGCGGCCATGCCGTCGAGCACCGCTGCGGACAGACCGTGGTCATGAAACCGACGCAGCACCACGACCGACGGATCCGAGCGGGCGATCTCGTCGGCCGCCTGCCAGGTTCCGTCTGGTGAGTTGTCGTCGGCCACGATGATTTCATGGGTGACGTCCTGGAGGGACGCGTGGATTCGTTCGATGAGTACGGGTATGTTCTCCGCTTCGTTGTAGGTGGGGGTGATCACCGACAAAGTCGGTGAGGTGTCGCCGGGGGTCAAGGCAAACGAGATTACCGGGATCCTGCGGCAACCTCGTTGTCCTACGATCGATCACATGTGTGGCCGATTTGTTTCCTCATCGAGCGCAGACGAGATCGCCAGGTACTTCGATGCCGACCAGGTGTCCGAACAGGCAGTCGGCAAGGACGCGAACTACAACACCGCCCCCACCAGTGATGTCTTCGTGGTCTATTCCGACGGGACGGTCCGCAACCTCGACACCTTCCACTGGGGTCTGATTCCCAGTTGGGCCAAAGACCTCAAGATCGGCAACAAGCTCATCAATGCCCGAGCCGAGACGGTCGCCGAGAAACCATCGTTCAGGTCCGCATTCAAGCGCAAGCGCTGCATCGTTCCGGTGGACGGTTTCTACGAGTGGGCCAAGGTGGAAGGCGAGGGCAAGAAGAAGCAGCCCTACTTCGTCGAGCGCCCTGATGCTGAGCCCTACGCCTTCGCAGGCCTCTGGGAGGAGTGGACCGGATCCCTCGCCGCAGAAGGTGCTGACGGTGTAGAGCCTGAGGAGATCACCATCCGCTCCACGACCATCATCACGGGACCTGCCAACGAGAAGATGTCGGAAATCCATCACCGGATGCCGGTCATCCTCCCATCGGACTCATGGGATGAATGGCTCGATCCCTCCCAGCAGGACACCGACCGGGTGCGGGCGCTGCTCGTGCCGACACCCAGGGAACTGATCACACTCCATCCCGTCTCCACCGAGGTGAACAACGTCCGGAACAAGGGAGAGCACCTGATCGAGGCCATCGAGGTCGAAGGTGTGGCCGACGGGCACCCTGATGCCGGCTCCGGTGGGCCGGAACCCCAATCCCCGGGCAGTCCCTAGCCCCCGGACAGGCCCCGACCCCGGATGGTAAGAATCCGAATCAGGACTCCGGCACGGCTGCGGCGTGGCCGGCGGATCGGAGTTGGTTCCGGATCTGTTCCGCGACTTCTGCCAGTTGACCCTGATCCACGTTGTGGTCGGCATTGGTGAAGCTCAGGTCACTCTCGTGGTCGATCGGCACGAGGTGAATGTGGCAGTGTGGTACCTCCATGCCGAGGATCATCGTGCCGATCCGGGCCGGATCGAATGCGGCCATCTGGGCCTTTCCAACGATTCGCGAGACTTCCGACATGTGAGCCCAGAGGTCTGCCGGCACATCTGTCCAGTGGTCAATCTGATCGATTGGAACCACCATCACGTGACCTGGCCGAATCGGGGCAATGG
>JAUXGW010000270.1 GCA_030621865.1 Actinomycetes bacterium | reverse complement strand
GGAGAACAGCTCCCCCATGGTGTACTCCCAGGGACAGAGCCCGTATGGAGCCGAGCCGCCCAGCGGAACCGTGAAGGTGCCGGAGCGGACCGGCATGCGACCCGTCATGAGCGCGCTGCGGGTGGGGGTGCACTGCGCCTCGGTGTTGAAGTTCGTGAAGCGGGTCCCTTCCGACGCGAACTGGTCGAGGCGAGGAGTGGGATTGAGGTTGCCGTAGCAACTCAGGTCACCCCACCCGATGTTGTCGGCCAGCATGAACACGATGTTCGGTTGATCAGCCATGACTCGGATCTTGGCACAACGGGACCGAACGTGAACTGGGCCGGACACGATCACCCGGGTGAAACCGACACATCCGCTGTTCGCTCGAAGGGTCGGGTCGTACACTGCCAGCGACAACGCCGAGGATGGGCGGCAGCACGCATCGCCCTCGTCCTACTCGCAGCGGTCCCCGGCGCACCGCTGGGCGTCAAGTTCGTCATGGGCGCCAAGGGGGACGCCACAACCGGGGCGGTCTTCCAGGTGCTGCTCGCCGTCGTGGCTTCGATCACCTTCGCACCGACCGCCAACCTAATCATCGAAGCGGCCGACTTGGGCGAGGAGATCTCGCTACCCGTCGGTGACCTCATCAAGACGATCGCCTTCCTGCAGATCCTCCCTTTCGTCGTGGGCCTCCTCATCCGGCACTACAACGAAAAGAGCGCGCTCGAGTGGAACGAGTTCGCCAAGAAGGTGAGTGGCCCGGCCTTCCTCGCCGTGGTCGTGCTGGCGCTCCTCGGCAGCTGGAAGCTGATCGTCGACCTCGTCGGCAGCCGGACCCTCCTGGCCGGCATCGTCTTCACGGCGGTGATGATCGCGCTCGGCTACTTCATCTCGACGGGCGACTACAAGACGAGAGCGGCCACGGCGCTGATCCAGCCGGGCAGCAACTCCGGCCCCGCGTTCGCGGCCGTTGCCATCGCCTTCGACAACGACCCGGAGATCCTCGGCGCGCTCACCGCGTTGATCTTCATGCAGATCGTCACCGCCGCGCCGCTCGGCACCTGGATGGGGAGGGATCAGCCTGACGAGGGTGCAGGCGGCGAGGAAATGGGGGGCCGGGACCCGCTCGCCGAAGCGGGCGCATGACGCTCTGTCGCCATTTGCCGTTCTGCAGGGAATAGTCCAAATAGGGGAGAAACACGATGGGGAGTTCCCCAATCGCGTAGCCCTGGTGCTGTTGTCCAGACCGGCCTGACGAACAGAGCAACGCGACTGAACGTTGTGGAATCGACAACGACGAGTTCGTGGTGGGTCGCGCCAGTCGTTCGGCGACGGCGAGCGCGGCACAAGCCTCGACGAGGATCAGCTGGGCCGCGGCGACTACGTCGGCTGTTCAAGCGCCGACAGCCGGGCAACCGGGCGCCCTCGATCAGTGACGATCACCATCTCGCCCTTCTGGACACGATCCAAGTACCGGCTGAGGTTGTTCTTCAGGTCGCGAATCCCGACCTCAACGCGAGATGTAGCTACCGGCATCTCATCACGGGAGCTATGTCGACCGTGACGGTGTTACCCCCGCGAGGCTCGAGCAGACCGAACTTGACGGGTGCCAGCGCCCTTTCCGATTGGAAGTGTTGTCAGTCCAACAACGATGAGTGGGCCTTGTAGGACAGCTGTCAGACCCTGAAGCCAGGTCGCCGGAGAGGAGCAACCCGGAGGGCCTAGTAATCGGGACGGCGGAACTCAGCAGCACAGCGCATAATTGACGGCCCAGCAGACCCGCTCCAGCGTCTCCTCGCCGACAGCTCCCATGCGATGCGTCAGCGTGGTTCGAGCAAGTGTATGAAGCCCGTCGCAGTTGACTACCGAGCTTCGTTCGAGGCCGATCTCCTCGTGGTCGATCTCCACCTCGGCGGCGAGGCCGCGAATCGTCGCGGTGATCTCCGCAACCGTCACCAGCAAACGCACATCGAGCACTTCGGTCCGGGTGAGCACCAACACTGGCCGGCGCTTGCTTCCGACCTCGGCGAGCCACACTTCTCCACGATTCATTCCTCGCCCCAAGACTCAGCCTCGGCCCAGAAGGTGTCCTCCTTCTCCGGCTGCCGCTCGTATGCTGCTCGATCCGAGCACGCCAGAGCAGACCGCACCGCAGCAGAGACCCCCTCACGGGCTGCAGCCGAGATGTTGACACCAAGCCGCCGAGCCTGTTCGGCAAGAGATTCGTCAAGGGTGAAGGTCGTCCTAGTCGTGGTCACACCACTGGATGCTATCACCACTTGCTGCTATTTGGTGAAGCCTTCGCCAGTGAACTGGTCCCGGTTCGCCGGCTCGGAAACGCTGAGCACGGACAGCATCAACCCTCGAGACTGAAGCCGCGGCCCGCGAGGGGTCGCGGAAACTGTGCCGCGTCATTGTGGTCTCCACAACGGCGAGTGGGCGTGGAGGGACTCGAACCCCCGGCATCCTCCTTGTAAGGGAGGCGCTCTAGCCAACTGAGCTACACGCCCGAGAGGTGACGACACTACAAGGCGACGTACTTCTGAATCGACCTCAGGTCATGAGGAATCCAAAGCCGCAGGAATCCGATCAGGCCGGAACCGATCAGGCAGGAACTGTGGACTCCTCGTCAGAGTTCGAAACTTCCGGCGAGTCCAACTCCACTCCTCGCAGCAGCCACAGGAATACGCCCACCACAAGAAAGACCAGCCCAACAATCAGGGCCAGGGCCACCAGAAGCGCCGCATGCTGTTCCACGGCCCCGATCTCGTGGCCGTGGTCAACCATCACCCGAATGAAGTACGCAACGTATCCAACCAGCAACAGTCCAGCACCCCACACGAAGAAGCTCTTGCCGGCAACTGCTCCCACCTCGGGATGCGAGCTACCAGTCCCCCGCCAAAGGACCAGTGCACCGCTGACCAGCGAAGCCCACATCAATGCGAGTAGGCAGGCACCCAGGGCATCACTGGGCCGATGCCATCCCGACAACACAACGGCCACACCAAACCCGGCGGCGAACGCTGCAGCAACCACCGCCGTGACGGACCGTCGATTCCTCGGCACGACCATCACGAACGCGAATCCAACCGACATGGCGATTGACACATGACCGGACGGCCAGGAGTTGCTCTCGAGGTGGTCCAGCGCCAACAGGGGTGGACGCTCAATCAACCTCTTCAGGAGTTCGGCCGACACCACTGTTGCGCCAATCACCACCAGTGCCCCAAGACCCACGCGCCAACGACCTTGCGACAACGCGAGCAAAAACGCGGCGGCGCCGAGTATCGCCAGGGATGCCTTGGTCACCAGCCTCAGGACTTCGTCAGCAGCTTCGCGAACATCGGCGGGTTCGGTGTTTCGACCCTCGAATGCGACGTCGTCCTGCCGTTGCCC
>JAUXGW010000366.1 GCA_030621865.1 Actinomycetes bacterium | reverse complement strand
GGGTCAGCCTGCGGCGACACCGCCGTCGATGCTGATCACGGACCCGTTCACATAGGTTGCTTCGTCGCTGACGGTCCACGCGATCAGGTTGGCCACGTCCTCGGGTGTGCAGTTCTCGTTGGCAAGGGCGGCACGCATCACCAGCTCGAAGTCGACATCGTCGGGGAAGTCGATCTTCTGGGTCATCGACGTGTCCACACCACCCGGGCAGATTGCGTTGATGCGAACCCGACTGCGGGCATATTCGACCGCCATGGCCTTCGTGATTCCGATCACACCGTGTTTCGAGGCGCAGTAGGCCGACAGATACGCCTGACCAATGAGACCGGCCGTGGACGACACATTCAGGATCGCACCCTTGGTCTCCATCAGGTGCGGCAAGGCAGCCCGACTGAGGTAGAACGTGCCGCTGAGGTTCACGTTGATCATCATCTGCCAGTTCTGATCGGTCTCCTCGTGGCTGTGGGCGAACCTCAACACCCCGGCGATGTTGCAGAGAACATTGAGTCCTCCCCAGGTGTCAACCGCGAGCTGAATGGCGGCATCACAGGCGGCCGAGTCCGAGACGTCCATTGGGCGGGAGATCGCAGTACCACCATCCGCAGTGATGTCGGCAACCGTGGCCGCCAATGACTCCTCGGCCAGATCACAGCACAGCACGCTTGCGCCTTCAGCTGCGAGTCGTTTGGCGGTCGCTTCACCGATTCCGCCGGCGGCACCGGTGACCACTGCGGTCTTGTCTGCGAAACGGTTTGGTACGAGGTACTTCTCCACGGGACTCCTAGGACTCGATACTTGCGCTGCTCAGGGGAACAGCAATGCCGGAACAGTAGTGCTGGTCGACAACGACGGGACAGCCGACGGTGTGCCGATTCATGGCCGCCTGTCGACCTGTGGTTGCCGGCCGCCGAAACCAGACCCGCAGACCCGTGGTTGCGTGCCAATCCGTCGTTCCATGCCGCCGAAACCGGACCCGCAGACCCACGATGAGCGGTTCTGTGATGGTCAGGTCGCGCTTTTGCGCGACCTGACCATCACAGAACGGGATTTTCCGGGGGTAATCGAAGGTCAGGGGTCGGAGGTCAGAGGGTGATTCGGGTTGCGCCCGACCACGGACCCCATTGGCCGTTGGCTCTGGCCCTGATCGACACGTCGTACTGGGTGCCGAGGCAGAGTCCCAGTGCCGTGACCCGACCGCTGCTGACCTGTCCGCTGACCACGCCGCCATGGTCGGTCAGGCAACCGAGCTTGGCGTCCATGAAGATCTCGTAGTCGGTGGCGCCCGGAATCTGGCTCCAGGCGAACTCGCCGTAGGTATTACAACAACCACTGGAGACCTTGGCGAGACCCGTTGGCGCCGCGACCGGTGCTCCGTTCACCGTGATCACCTGCGTGCTCGACACCGACTGGCCGTCGTTGTCGGTGACTGTCAGGGTCACAGGGAACTCACCGGAGTTGCTGAAAGTGTGTCCGGTGCTGGTCCCCGCACCCGTGGTGAAGTCACCAAAGGTCCAGTTGTAACTCAGGATCGTACCGTCCGGGTCATTGGAAGCACCTGCATCGAACACAACGGACAGGGGCCCGTCACCAGAGGTGGCCGAAGCCGTGAACGATGCAACCGGTGGCTTCGGCAACGTGGCCTTGTCGACCAGGGAGAAGTCGTACATGTGGCGGCCATCACCGGAGTCGAACACCTGGCCGGTGAACGAGTTGTTGTGACCCATACTGAAGATCGCACCGCCGTCAATGTCCGGCGGGATGGTGACGATCGGAATCTCGGCGCTCGGGAAGGGAGTGCCGCCAACGGTGGCATCGATGATGTTCGACAATGTGCCTGTCGCACCCACACCCACGTAGAAACGGCTGCCGACTGCATCATCGGGAATACCCGGGATGCTGGCGAACAGCGAACCCGCAATCAGACTGAATGCGTCGTCGAAGTCTCCGAGCAGTACCGGAATCAGCTCGTTG
>JAUXGW010000186.1 GCA_030621865.1 Actinomycetes bacterium | reverse complement strand
TCGCCGAGATCAACTATGTCACCAACACCGAATTGATCCTCAGACACCATGAAGATGCCGGCGATGAAGTCCTGGACCAGGGATTGAGCACCGAAACCCAGCGCAATGCCGGCGATTCCCGCACCCGCTATCAAGGGTCCAAGGTTGATCCCGAGTTCTCCCAGCACGAGCAACAGCGCGATGGACCAGATGATCGCCGCCGATATCGAGTCGAGGACGTGGGTGATGGTTTCGGATCTCTGTTTGGTTCTCTCACGGATCTGGGCGGAGCGTTCGGCATCACGCGCTGCGGCCATCTTCATCGCCAGCTGATTGCCGGTGACGCCGGACACGGTCTTCCTGATTGCCCGCCGCACGAACCATGTAGCCATCAGGGCGATCACGAGAATCAGGAGGATGTGCAGTGATCTGTCCAGAAACACCCCCGCCCAGTTTGCAGCTGTCTCGTTGGCCGTCAGGTCGTAGACCTGCTCGCAGATGAACGCGTTGCCGTCCTCGCAATCAGGCACGTTGTCGGCCGTTGGGGCCTCGCCAAGTTGGCGGGCAAACAAGGTCCCGATGCCGGTGTTCTGTGGGAGCGACTGTGTGAGCATCTGCGCCTTCGCGTCTGGTTTGTTGTTTCACGCCGTCCACCTCCCCAGGAGGTCCGTTCGGAGTGATCGGTGTTCTCCGGATGAATCTAGGTCGGGACGGCAGCCTCGGGTGGGAGGTCTGCCACATATCGCCTCCATGGAACCGCGTGATGTGAAGCGGAGGTGTGCGGGGGCCTCGCAGGTGATTCAATGACGGGATCGGGCGCACATGGTCTGCGTGCTGAAACGGGGACAACAGATGACGAACATTCAACGAGCACGAGACCTGTTCGAACACCTTGATTCCCTGTCTGCGGCAACGGTTGCCGGTGAATCGTTCAGTCGGTCTGCACTGAAGGCCATTTCGGATCAAGGCCTGACGGGACTGGCCGTTCCCAAGGAAGCCGGTGGACGTGATCTGCCTCTGGTGGAAACAGTTGGCGTGTGGGAGGAGTTGTCCCGAGCCGATGCATCCATCGGCTGGTGTGCATTCGCATCTGACTCTGCAATGGCCTATTTCGGCGCATACCTGCCCGATGACGGTTTGAGTGAACTGTTGAGCCAAAGCAGCGACCTGCCGTTGCCCGTTGTTGCAGGCCAATTCGCACCCAATGGATCCGCCGTCCTGGCGGGGGACTCATGGGTGCTGTCGGGGGACTATCAATTCGGATCCGGTATTCGACTGGCTGACGTTGCCGGTGCAGGATTCTTCGCCGACCGCGGTGACGGGAGTGACGCGTCTTATCTGCTGGGTTGGCTGCCGGTGAAGGCAGTTGACCTGAGGGGCAACTGGGACGTCATGGGACTGCGAGCCACGCAGTCAGTGGACTATCACGTCGAAGAGGCGACAATGTCGGAGTCGGCCACATTCGACTTCTTCGCTCCCACCCTTCACCGGGGTTCGGCCAAGCACCATCTCGGGGTTCTGCCGCTCACCGCGGCCGGTCATGCCGCTTGGGCGCTCGGTGTGGGCCGCCGAATGCTTGATGAACTGATCCACGTGGCGGCGCGTACGAGGATGGGCGCTGCCTCGTCGCTGGCCGAATCGGAACACTTCCTGATCAATCTGGCGAGACTGGAGTCGCGACTTCGATCAGGACGAGCCTGGGTTGCCGAGGTATGCGAGGCCGCGGAAGCTGAATGTTCCGAGCGCGGCGACTGGGTGTCGGTGCCAACGGCGAACCTGGTCAGACAGGCCTGCGTTCACGTGAATCGGGATGCCGTGGAGATTGCCCGCGAGGCTTACTCGCTGGCCGGAACCACGGCGTTGAGGGAAGGTCCGTTGCAGAGATGCTTCCGGGATCTGCACGCTGGATCCCAGCACTACTTCGCCTCCGATGCAGCCAGCGTTGAGTGGGCACGCGGGCTGCTGGACAACTGATCACCAGAATGTCGATCGATTCGCAGCGACCGTCGCCGCGATCTGCACACTTCTCCCTGGAGGGAACCAATGAAGGACTTCAACGGCGCAAGAGTTCTCGTGACGGGTGGCGCCAGCGGCATCGGATTCGGTTTGGCGAATGCCCTGGTTGAGCAGGGCGCCACTTCGGTGGTGATAGCCGATATCGAGCAAACTGCGATCGACGCTGCCGTGGCGGAGATGCGCGCCAACACCTCCGCTGAGGTCATCGGTGTTCACACCGATGTCACTGACCTCGATTCCAACGAGGCTTTGGCAGAAACCGCATGGTCGGCGTTCGGTGCGATCGACGTGGTGTGCCTCAACGCAGGTGTTTTCGCTGCCGGTCATGTGTGGGAGACCACAGATGATGACTGGGATTGGGTGTTCGGAGTCAATGTTCGCGGCGTGGTCAACGGAATCCGCGCGTTCGTTCCACGACTCATCAAAAAGGATTCGCCCAGCCACGTGATCGTTACCGCCTCTCTGGCGGGAATCATCGCAGCGCCGGTTTCCGCGGTCTATTGCACGTCCAAGTTCGCCGCATTGGGTTTGGCGGAAAGCCTCCATCACGATCTGGAGTTGGTGGAGGCCGATCAGGTGAGCGTGTCAGCGCTGTGCCCCGGCATGGTTGCCACCAACATCGGCAACGGTCACCGGAATCGCCCGGCGAATCTGTCTGCCGCCACTGTGGGACCGAATGTGGAAATGGCTCTCGCCGGCATCCAGGATGCCATGGACCGCGGACTCGGAAACATCGAAGCCGGCCGCAACGCCATCGGACAGATCATGGATGGTCGTTTCTATGTCTCAACTCATCCAGTGGAGGTGTGGGATCGGCTGGTGGGACCTGCCAACGACGATCGCCTCGCCGGTCGCCCTCCGCAGTTCCAGATCCTCGAGTGACCGGATCCGCAGCTGAACCCACCCTCGGCGCTGCAAAGTGACACCAACGCAATCGCATAAACCGGTCCTGCACATCAACCGGTCCTGCACATCAACCGGTCCTGCCAACTGGCTCACCATCATTGGCTCGAAGGTGTCGAACCCTGACGGGCGTTGCCGGCTTCGTTGATGCTCCCCATGTCCACCACCCGGTCCAGATCGACGAGTTTCCCCGTCTCGTGGGAAATGAAGACGGTGGTGAGTCCTCGGCGGCGTTCACGAATTGCGCCCATGACCTTTCGGGCGGTTGCCGGATCGACCTGGGCAAGGGTTTCGTCGAGCACCAGAACCGGTGCTTCGGTAAGGAGCGCTCTTGCAGCCATGAGGCGCTGCCTTTCTCCGCCACTCAGCGAAGAACCATCGGCACCGGTTGGACGCGCCAGCACGTCAGTCTCAGCGGTGTCGCACAGGTCCATCGAGGAGAGGGCATCCATCATCGAAGCTGCCGTGGCTTCTGCATCCGCCAGCAGGAGGTTGTCGGCGACGGTTGAATCGAATACGTGATCGGGCTGGAGCACCACTCCAACGAGCGCCGCTACTTCAGCGGGGTGTGCCTCGCCGACGTCGACGGTCCCGATCGTGATCTTGCCTCGTGCTGGTTGATGCCAACCAAGGAGCAACTCGACCAGCGTTGACTTGCCGGACCCGTTTGCTCCGGTGATCCCGACATGTGATCCCCCCTCGATCTCGAGACTCAGGTGATCCAGCAGCGGGGGCCCGCCCTGATGGGCGAAGGAAACATCGTGGAAAGTCACCGCTGTGGGAGTTGCAGGTGGACGAACCAGGTTGGATACTCCCGGTTCCACGACGGCCGTGAGGGAATCCAGTTGCAGCATGGCCACCCGACTTGCCTGGAGTTCCTCCGCCGCGGCGGTCAGGGGTTCAACGGCCTCGAATGCGGCAATGCACACCAGGGGAATCACGGCCAGAAGAAGAGGATCGATCGTGGATGCGGTAACCATCGGAACAGCGATGGCGAAGGCGGTGATCGCGGTTGCCGCCGCGATCACCAACACCAGTGACTTGCTGATGGCGCGTAGAGTTGAGAGCTTCAGTATCTGTGTCGCCTCCCGGGTGTCGAAGGCATCCAGTCGGTCAGCGAGCAAGTCCTCCCGGCCCGCTGCAACCAGATCTTCGATGCCGTCGAGCATCTCGACGGTTCCGGTGCTCATCTCGGCGCGAGTCCTGGCGAGGTCGGCGCTGGTCGGCCCGACGACCCAGCGCGAAATGGCTGCCAGGCCCAACGCGGCTGCACCCGAGCCGACCACAAGCGGCACAGCGAGTACGGGGTCGATCCATCCCAGCAGAATTGCGCCGGCTGCAACCGTCATTGCGGCGACCACGGGCGGAACCGCGGCGCGAAGTGGGAAGCTCGAAAGTGTGTCGACGTCGGTGCTGATGGCCTCGAGCAGACCGCCCCTGGTGGCGCGCGCGAACGACGGTACCGGCACGCGACTGATGCGGTCGAAGAACCAGGTGCGTAGACGTGTCAGTGACCTGAACGTGGCCAGGTGTCCGACGTAGCGTTCGACGTACCGGTTGACCACCTTGAACGTGGCGAATGCCCGAACCCCTGTGATGGCCAGTGCCAGGTCCGCGCTCGATTGCACGGTCGATGCCTTGGCGATCAGGTATGCAGCCACCGCCACCAGCGCCAATCCGGCGCCATGGCTGAAAAAGGCGAGCAATGCCGTTGCGGCCATCCACCACAGATTCTTCCCCAGAATCCGGGCCAGCCGAATCATGCGCCGCTCACAGCCGGGCTGAACGATGGAATCTCGATCTGCCTGTCGGCGATTGCGATCGTGCTCATTCGGTGGGCTACCAGGACTGTGGTCCGGCCGGCGCAGAGGTGCTCCAGTGCAATCAGCGCCCGTTGCGCATTGACCGGATCAAGGTGAGCGGTGAATTCGTCGAACACAAGCAGGTCGGATTTGGTCATGGCGGCTCGGGCCATCGCCACGAGCTGCCGCTCACCGGTACTCAGCCGGTGTCCCCGTTCGCCGACATCGGTGTGAAGGCCCTTGGGCAACGACAGCAAGGTCGATTCGGCGCCAATGCTGGGATCGGCAGCTTCGACTTCTTCCGGGGAGGCGCCGGGCTCCGCGAG
>JAUXGW010000142.1 GCA_030621865.1 Actinomycetes bacterium | reverse complement strand
ATGCGCAGTTGGCCCCATATGTCGTGGCGATCGTCGAATTGGAAGAAGATCCACTGATACGACTGTGCGGGAACCTGGTCTTTGACTCAACGGGACCGATCAACGAGGTTCAGGCGTCGGACGTGACCATCGGGCAGGAGGTAACCGCAGTCTTCCCACCCGCGGACGACGGCTTCGTACTGCCGGTCTGGCAGATCACCGGTGCCAACGAGTCGGCCTGACTCGATCAGGAGCGCTGCTCAATCAGGCTGGCGGCTCACTCAAGAGCGGGTAACTCAATCAGGTGCGGGAGTGGGCGCAGCGCGTTCTGCCAGGTCGATGATCCTGATGGGAACGTCGGGTCTGACCACGACCTTGCCGGACGACACGGGTTCCACGTTGACGTCCATCGCGTTGGCCCGCAGTGCTCCCACCGTGCACTCCTCGCGTGGCCGCACGGAGAACGGGTCGTAGTTGAAAATCCTCATGGCATTCTCGTGCGTGATCGCATTGATCTCGTCGTCCGGCACTCCATCCAGTGAACGCATCAGACGCTCCGGAGATTCCGGCCACGTGGAGTCACTGTGCGGGTAATCACATTCCCAGCACATCGTCTCAACGCCCACGTCATGGCGGTTCTTCATCCCGGCAACGTCATCGATGAAGCAAGTGATGAAGCGCTCCTTGAAAACCTCTGATGGCAACATGTTGCCCGGCATGTCCTGACCGGTCCACGCCCGGTGATGTTCATAGACGTAGTCGACACGCTCGAGGAAATACGGAATCCACCCGGTTCCGCCTTCGCTGAGGGCAAACCGCACGTCGGGAAACTTCACCAGCACACGGGACCAGAGGAGGTCGGCTGCGGCCTGGACGATGTTCAGTGGCTGCAACGAGATCATCACGTTGATCGGCGCTTCGATCGAGGTGATTGTCAGCTCGGAGGAGGAGCCGATGTGAAGGCAGACCACTGTCCCGGTTTCCGACACCGCCTTCCAGAATGGATCCCAGTGCTCATTGTGGAAACTCGGCCACCCGAGCTTCTCCGGATTCTCCGAAAAGGTAACTGCGTGGCAACCCTTGGCAGCTACCCTCCTCACTTCTGCGGCCATGAGCTCGGCGTCCCAGATGGGTGGCAGCGAAAGCGGGATGAAACGCCCCGGATACGCCCCGCACCACTCATCGATGTGCCAGTCGTTGTATGCCTGGAGCATCGCGAGAGCCACAGTACGGTCTTCGGTCCTGCTGAAGAGTTGCCCGCAGAACTGGGGGAAGCTGGGGAAGCACATCGATCCCAGAACTCCATTGGCGTCCATGTCCCGGACGCGTTCATCGATGTCGTAGCAACCCTTCCGCATCTCCGCGAACGTTGTCGGGTCGATTCCGTACTCTTCCGGCGGCTTGCCGGAGACGGCATTGAGGCCGATGTTCGGCAATTGCTGCCCTTCGTACAACCAGACGTCGCTTCCGTCGGCGGCCCGGATGACCTTCGGTGCGAGTGAGCGGAACTTCTCCGGCAGATGGTTGTCGAACATGTCCGGTGGTTCAACCACATGGTCATCCACGGAAACAAGGATCAGATCGTCAATGTTCATGTCGGCATCTCCATTGCGTCGATTGCGCCATCCACGTTCCAGACCCGTTCGGGATTCATGACCGGTGAATGATGTTCGTCTGGGCGGTCAGCACGTTGTCGCCACCGTCGTCGGTGTACGTGTGCTCGATCACCATGAACGTCATCGTCTTGTCGCCCGTGGGTTTCTGATAGATGTCCTTGACCACACCGTCGTGACGAAGCACTTCACCTACGACCACATCGCGGTGGTAGGTGAAAGATTGCTCCCCGTGGAGAATCAATCCACCGTTGGCCATCAGGCCACCCATCACCTCACCCATCGGGTTTGTGCCCCCCGTGGTGTCCTCGGGTTGATTCTCCTCGAACTTGCACCAGGACTCCGCCGCCGAGAAGAAGAAGGTGGGCGGCGTTGTCACGTCGTCGAACCCAGCGTCGCGGGCCGCGTCAGCATTTCTGAACACTGGATTGTTGTCGAGAACCGACTCTGCAAAAGCGGACACCGGAGCCCTCTCGACTGTCAGCAGGTCACTCCCCGTGGACATCCCTATGTACTTGTCGAAATCGATTCCATCACTCGACTCAGCCACTGTTTGCTCCCTCGGCCATGGTTGTGTTGGTACGGTGTCATCACCACCTGACATGTGTGTCAGTTGGCGATGTGGACATCTAATCACAAGAACTCCGCCCGAGGGCGGGGATTGGGGCAAACGGTTATGGGAATCCTCGACGGCAAAGTGGCGATCGTGACAGGGGCCGGCCGCGGCGTGGGCCGGGGAGAGTCCATGGAGATGGCCGCGCAGGGAGCCAGAGTCATCTGCAACGACCTCGGCGGTTCGTCGAAGGGAGAAGGTTCGGACACCTCCCCGGTGGACGAGACCGTGAAAATCATCGTGGACCGCGGTGGTGAAGCCGTGGCCAACTACGACGACGTCAGCTCATGGGAGGGATCCGCTGCCATCGTGCAACAGGCCCTCGACACATGGAGCGCACTGGATGTGGTGATCAACAACGCGGGCATCCTGCGGGACTCTTCCATCGTGAAGATGACCGAGGGTGACTGGGACATGGTGATCTCTGTTCACCTCAAGGGCACTTTCAACATGACCCATCATGCGTGCAGTTGGTGGTCCGATGAGTCCAAGGCCGGCAGGGTCCGCAAAGCAGCCATTGTGAACACCGTGTCGTCGGCCGGATTGCAGGGAAACAGGGGCCAGGCCAACTACGGCGCAGCCAAGGCAGGCATCGCGGCGCTCACGGTGATCACGGCACTCGAAGGTGAACGGTACGGCGTGCGCGCGAACGCGGTCGCCCCCGGAGGCGCCACCCGCATCGTTCACGAGACGATGCCGCAGATCCCTTTGCGAGAAGCCAATGAAGTGTCCGACGACGAGTTCGAGAAGCTGAATCCCGGCAACTCTGCTCCGATGGTCGCCTGGTTGGCGTCGGATGAATCCCTGATGGTGACGGGCCAGGTGTTCCGCGCCGTCGGAGCGGACATCTCGAAGTACAACGGCTGGGCCGTCGGCGAAACGGCATCCAACACCGTGAAGGGTGAACCGCAGAAGTGGGATCCGGAGCGACTCACCAGCGCCCTGGGCAAGGATCTGTTCGGTACGCGCCCGGGTGGACTCAAGATGAGCAGCAACCGCTAGGTTTCCTCACATGGCGGCACCAGCGGAACGATCCTGGGAAACACTGGCGTACGAAGAGACCGACGAAGGTGTGGCGATCGTCACCCTCAACCGGCCGGACGTCTACAACGCATTCAACCGAGCCATGCAGCAGGAGCTGCATGACATGTGGCGCTCCTTGCGGACGCACGATCCAGTGCGGTGCATCGTCTTGACCGGAGCCGGCGAGAAGGCGTTCTGCACGGGAATCGACCGCGTTGAACAGATGGGCGGGGACAGCTCGGCACTCGACACCGACGATCACCGCATCGGCGAGGCCGGCACTCCGTTCCAGTTCGATGATCCCGGTGACATGATCGGCCCCAAGACGGCCGATCTCTGGAAGCCGGTGATCGGAGCGGTCAACGGAATGGCCTGTGGAGGCGCCTTCTATCTCCTGGGGGAGACCGACTTCCTCATCGCCGCCGAACATGCCACCTTCTTCGATCCCCATGTCACCTACGGAATGTGTGCCACCTACGAACCGATTCACATGCTGTCGAAGATGCCGTTCGGCGAAGTCATGCGAATGAGCATCATGGGCAATCACGAGCGGCTTTCTGCGGAACGTGCGCACCAGATCGGGATGGTCACCGATGTGGTGCCCGCTGAGGATCTGCTGACCGAGTCCGTACGAGTCGCGACCATTGTGGCCTCCGCCCCGACCGTGGCCGTGCAGGGAACAGTGCGCTCGATCTGGGCCGGTCTGGAACTCGGGCGAACCCAAGCCCTTCGACAGGGTTATTCCTTCATAGGACTCGGCACCAACGACGAGTCACTGGCTGAAGGACAAGCCGCCTTCTCCACCGGCAAGCGCATCGAGTGGCGCCTCCGCTGAAGATCCCACCGTTGTTGACCAACGGAGGTCACAGGCGCACGGCCGTCAACGGTGCAGAAACGTCATCGGTGCCGGGAACTGGAGTGCCGAACCGATGCTCCAGAGCGCTGCCCGAAAGGCTCGTCACCGGGCCGGGGACGCTGGACAGTTCGTCAGGCGGCAGCGAAGAACGACCGGTGCAACACGGTGGCGGCGGTCTCGATCACGTCCGGACGGTCCTGCATTCCACGGTTCACCAACAGGTACGTGAACCGCTCGATCACTGAAATGAGCGCCGCCACACGAAGGTCGGCATCTTCGGGATGGCTCTGGCCGACCCTGTTCACCAAGGTCTCCGACACCTGCGCCAGGCTCTGAATACCCAGCTCCGCGAGCTCCGGATTTTCCGACTGATTCTCGATCCATGACCTTATGACCGTGCCGTAGGATTCATACATCTCCACGAATTCAAGCAGCCATTCACGGACGAACGTTCGGCCCGATGGTGTGTCCGGCACGTCGCCGAGGGATGCGGTCAAGCGGCCGAGTTCGTCGGCACACTGTTCGGCCAGGGCCAGCACCAGTGCGTCCTTGTTCCTGAAATAGGAGTAGAAGGTCCCATGAGACACGCCCGCCAGTTCCACGACGTCATCCACGCGTGCGGCATGGTAACCACGATCTGCGAGAACGACCGCTCCTGCTTCCATCAGGCGGGAGCGGGTTCGTGAACCGACCTTGCCCGAGATGGCCACCCCTGACGTATCTGCCAAGCCCGATTCTTCCGGCACACCTGGCTGATCTGATGGAGACATCTCGATGATTCTGCTTCCCAAAGCTCGGTGGTCCGGTGCTCTCTGACACTCTACGAACAGCGGCAGAACGGTTCGGGGATCGTATCGCCTGGGTGTCACCCACGGGGCTGAAGCTCTCATATGGTCAAGCCGACCGGCTGGCCGATGAGGTCGCCGCCGGGCTGGTTGCCAGGGGCCTGAGGCCCGGAGATGTCCTGGGACTGATTCTTCCGCCGTCGGCCGAGTACCTGGTGTCCTACCTGGCCGCCGCCCGCCTCGGAGCGATCACCGCCGGAGTGAATCACCGTCTGACCCCATCCGAGCAACAGAAACTCCTCGATCTGGCGGATCCCTCACTTGTCCTCGATACTCAGCCCCAGAGCAGCCTCTCCCGGGTTGGCAGCGGATCCAGGCCCCGCAGCGGCTCCCGGACTTTGCCCTCGGTGCTGCAGGTTGATCCGGCCAAGTCAATCGACGGATTCCTGACCGAACTTCGCGGAGTTCCGGTGGGAGCCGGAATCCACTACTCCGCAGACCGCGCCGTTGCGATCGTGTTCACATCGGGCACAACCGGCACTCCGCGTGGGGCAGTGTTCTGTGGCCGGCAGCTCGAATTCATCACCTCCATCGACACGGGCAACGTCTGGAGTAACCCGCTGGAGCCGGCGTTGCACACCCTGTCCGGCATGTCACTCACACATCTGGGTCCCATGACGAAGCTCCCGGGAAACCTCATGCGGGGTTCCACGACACATCTGCTCGAGCGCTGGTCTCCACTCACCGCCCTCGAGTTGACCCAACGCCACGAGATGCCGGTGCTGGCGGGAGTCCCGACCCAGATCGCCCTGATGCTGCATCACGACAGGTTCGGTGATTTCGACCTCTCATGCGTTCAGGCAGTGATCATGGGTGGCGGCCCTGCGAGTCCCGGACTGATCTCCGAGGCCCGGGACCGGCTCGGAGTTCCCGTGATGATTCGTTACTCCTGCACCGAGGCAGGCACCGGCGTCGGGACCGAACCGACAGACCGGCCCGAGGAAACCCCGGGGACTGTCGGCAGACCCCACGAAGGAGTCGAGTTGACCATCCGCTCCTCTGCCGGAGAGCTGCTGCCCGATGGCGCCGAAGGTGAGGTCTGCCTGAAGTCGCCGGCGGTGATGTCGGCGTACTGGCGTGATCCCGACGCGACCGCGCTTGCCTTCACCGCCGACGGAGCGGTCCGAACCGGAGACAGCGGCCGACTTGTCAACGGCTCGCTGGTCCTTGTGGGCCGCTCCAGGGACATGTTCGTGCGGGGAGGCAACAACGTCCATCCGGGGGAGGTGGAAGCGGTCCTCGAGAAACACCCCGGAGTGCGCGAAGTTGCAGTCATCGCACAAGCCGACGAAACCATGGGCGAGATCGGCGTGGCGGTGGTGATCCCCGCCTCGGAGATCCCTCCGACACTCGAAGACCTGCGTGAATTCGCGGGCGCCGAGCTGGCGGCATACAAGCTGCCCGAACGACTGGTCCTCACCAAGGAGCTTCCCCTGACTCCCATGGACAAGCTCGACCGACCGGCCGTGGCCGCCCTGGCCGAGGAGAGGCCTGGGAAGTCCGGCAGCGAAACCGAGCCGAACGAGTAGCGAAACGGATCCCAACGAGTGAGG
>JAUXGW010000172.1 GCA_030621865.1 Actinomycetes bacterium | reverse complement strand
CATCGTCACACCATCGGCGCCGGCGACCGATTGGCCATGGCCCCGCATGTCCCAGGTGAAGACGCGATGGTCCTCCGATAGCAAGCGGATCACGCCTGACCAGATCCACCACTGGAGGTTCACTCCGTGCAGGAGCAGAACCGGCGGACCGTTGCCGGCTTCGGTGACGTGTATCACCCCGCCGTCGTGCGAGTCGAGCATGTGGTGCTGAAGATCAGTGGGTGGATCAAGAAGAGGATCCACATCGGGCCGGGTTGTTCGGCTGATGCGCTGACCAAGTTCCCGAACGCCCACGGCAGCGGCTGCCGTTGCGACGCCTGCCACTGCGGCTGTCCCGAGGATGAGATTTCGCAACTTCATGGCATGAATCTAGGTCTTCGGGTCGGCAGTAGGATCACGAAATGGGCAAGGCACCAATTATCACCCCGCAATCCGAGGACTTTCCCAAGTGGTACCAGGATCTGCTGAACAAGGCCGAGTTGGCAGACAACGGTCCGGTTCGCGGCACGATGGTGATCCGTCCCTACGCCTATGCGTTGTGGGAGCGAATGGTCTCCGAGATGGATACCCGGATCAAGGCTGCCGGCGCCGAAAATGCGTACTTCCCGCTCTTCATCCCGGAGTCATATCTCCATCGAGAGGCCGAACACGTCGAAGGGTTCAGTCCTGAACTGGCCGTGGTGACGCATGCTGGAGGCAAGGAGCTGGAGGAACCAGTCGTTGTCAGGCCCACCTCGGAAACGGTCATCGGTGAGTTCATGGCCAAGTGGGTGCAGTCCTACCGCGATCTGCCCCTGCTGCTCAACCAGTGGTCCAACGTGGTGCGCTGGGAGCTGAGGCCCCGTACCTTCCTGCGCACCTCGGAGTTTCTGTGGCAGGAGGGCCACACTGCCCATGCCACTTCCGCAGACGCCAGCGCGTACGCCCGCACGATTCTCGAAGACGTCTACCGGGACTTCATGGTGAACGTGCTTGCCATGCCCGTCTACGTGGGCCGCAAGACTGCCGATGAGCGATTTGCCGGAGCGATCAACACGCTCACGCTCGAAGGAATGATGAAAGACGGCAAGGCTCTGCAAATGGGGACCAGCCACGAGTTGGGCCAGAACTTTTCTCGGGCTTTCGACGTCAATTACCAGGATGCCGAAGGTACCCAGCAGTTCGCGTGGACCACTTCGTGGGGATCCTCCACCCGGATGATGGGCGGGCTGATCATGGCCCATGGGGACGACCGCGGACTGGTCGTACCGCCGAGGTTGGCTGCCACACAGGTCGTCGTGCTTGTGGTTCGAGACGACGACTCAGGCTCAGTCGGTGCGGCGGCGAGGACTTTGATGGACGAACTCGAAGCGGTTGGTGTTCGCACCAAACTTGATGACCGGCTGGACGTGCAGTTCGGTCGACGGGCAACCGCTTGGGAGCTCAAGGGTGTGCCGCTGCGCATCGAGCTTGGTCCGCGTGACATCGGCGAAGGCCTGGCCATTGTGGCTCGGCGGGACACCGGGGAGAAGATACCCATGCAACTGAGTGAAGTGGCCGGCACCGTGGCGCCCGCTCTTGAGCGCATTCAGAGCGAACTCTTGTCGGCGGCAATCGTTTCCCGCGACGACCGCACCCACAACGTTTCCTCCGTCGATGAGATCTTTGATGCTGTGGAGGGTGGATTCGCACGGATTCCGTTCACATCCCTGGACGAAGCCTCCATCACCCGACTTTCGGACAAAGGCATCACTGTGCGCTGCATCCAGACGGCGGAAGGTGAAGCTCCTGAGAGTGAGGATGAACCGGGCCTCACAGCCCTCGTGGCCAAGGCTTACTGAGTTTCCGCTCTGGCGTACCCGAGTTTCGGTCCGGGCGTCTGGAGGCTTGCGGTCAATGTGTTGCGAGGCGCCGGGTCTGCGCGTCGTGAACCTCGGATCTGGGCACTCCGAGGCTTCTGGTCAGGGGTTCTGAGGCTCCCGATCTGGAGTTCCGGGGTTCCCGGCCAAGGGGCATCGGATGTTCCCCCGCGGAGGGTCGAGCGACCTACCGAGCCCGGGTCAACCCGGAATGACGCCTGAGCCGAGGGTGTTCCCCGTCAGGAGTGGCCAAACGGGTTTTGGCGATGGCTATCGAGGACCTGTTGGGTCTATGCTGGGCGGCGTTCCAGTTCTCTGGAAAGGCGTGGGCGTTGCCCACGCTTTTTGTTTGGGCCGGATCCATGTCGAGAAGATCGAAGTCGAGAAGCCAGTCCGGAAACAACCAATCGAGCCGCAAGGAGGAGCCATGAGCGCAACGACCGACCGTGTTGTGCGCTTGATCGCGCCCCTGCTGGAGCAGCTCGACCTGGATCTGTACGACCTGGACAACAACGGCGGAACCCTGCGAATCCTGCTGGATCGCAAGGGCGGAGCAGACATGGACGCCATCACGGAGGCGACCCGCGAAATATCCGCTTGCCTCGACCGCGAGGAACCCATTGCGGGTTCGTACACGCTCGAGGTTTCGAGTCCCGGAGTCGAACGCCCGTTGCGTACGGCCGAGCACTTTGCCGCCGCAGTAGGTCAGCCGGTGAAGGTCAAGCTTCGCCCGGGGATTTCGGGTGATCGCCGCGCTGAGGGAGTTGTCGCAGCCGTCGACGGGGATTCGGTGACAATTCAGACCGATTCCGGCGAGCGGATCCTCCTGGTGGACGACATTTCCAAGGCACACACGGTCTTTGAATGGGATTCCGGCAAGAAATCCGGGTCCAAGTCGAAGTCCGGGAAATCGAAGAAGTCGAAGACGAACAAAAAAACCCAAAAAAGCATGAAGCCCTCGCCCACGGCTGAGGACACAACTGAATCCAACGAGGTATCCCCATGAATCCAGACATGATGGAGGCTCTCGCAGCGCTTGCCGAAGATCGCGGCATCTCTGTGGACACTCTCTTTGCTGCTCTCGCCGAGGCGCTCGAAGCGGCGTACAAGAAGCAGCCCGACGCGTATGAGTTCGCATGGGTGAACATCGACACCGAAACCGGTGAGATGCGGGTCTTCGCTCAGGAGCTGGATGAGGACGGAGAGCCAGTTGGCCCCGAGATGGACGTCACCCCTGAGGACTTCGGTCGAATTGCCGCCCAGACGGTCCGACAGGTGATGACCCAGCGCATCCGTGAAGCCGAGCGGGACCTCAAGTACGAGGAGTACGCCGGGCGTGAGGGCGACATCGTCACCGGCATCATCCAGCAGAGCGACTCCCGGTACACACTTCTCGACCTCGGTCGGGTTGAAGCGCTGCTCCCGCAGTCCGAGCAGGTCAACTTCGAGCGCCCAGAGCCCAACGAGCGGGTGAAGGCGTACATCATCGAAGTCCGCAAGACCGCCAAAGGCCCTCAGATCGTGGTCTCGCGGACCCATCCGGGCCTCGTCCGCCGCTTGTTCGAACTCGAAGTACCCGAGATTGCGGAGGGCGTCGTGGAGATCAAGGCCTGTGCCCGTGAACCTGGGCCTCGCACCAAGCTCGCTGTCTGGTCCAACGACGAAAACATCGATCCGGTGGGGGCCTGCGTGGGTCCGCGCGGTGCACGTGTCCGGCAGGTCATGAACGAACTTCGTGGCGAGAAGATCGACATTGTTCCCTTCTCCGAAGAACGGCAGGGCTTCGTGATGAACGCCCTGCAGCCTGCACGCGTGAGCGAAGTTCGCATCGACGAAGAGATGGGCAACGCCGAGGTCATCGTTCCCGACCATCAGTTGTCGCTGGCGATCGGCAAGGAAGGCCAGAACGCCCGCTTGGCAAGTCGCCTTACAGGCCTGCGGATCGACATTCGAGACGAGACTTCGGTGGTCGAACGCGAGGCCTATGACGCCGAGTATGGCGGCGACTCCTGGGCAGAGGGTGCCTGGATAGAGGGACCCGGCGGCATTCAGATGTGGCAGCCTGCCGATGGTAGCGATCCGCTCACGATCGAGGAGTGGGAGGCGTCAAATGCCGCCGAAGACTCAGACTCAGGCGATACAGACTCAGGCGATGCAGAGTCAGGCGATGCAGAATCAGGCGACGCAGACTCAACTGGGGACGCCGGCGAAACTGGCGAGGAGTCGGGCGCCGATGCCGACACCGGCACCGGTGCCGGCGAAGACGCCTCGGACGATGCGGGGGAGACCTCGGCTGCCGCCGACGACACAGAGGCCGGATCTGCCGCCGACGACACAGAGGCCGAAGCTGCTGAGGCCCCGGCGGACACCAGTGCTGAGGATGCTTCCGACGCGGCCGAGGGGGCTGAATCCACTCCTGAAGAAACGGCTGAACCAGCAGCTGGGGAATCCCCGAACACAGCTTCAGAACCGGATGCCGGAGCGTCCGATCCCCCCGAGGAGACCAGCGCGGAGTAGCTCCGTACCGGGGACGAGCCGCCACGGTTCGAATCCTGTCGGAATCCGTGCGAGAATGGTGACCCTGTTCTCGCCTTGGGCGCCGTGCAACGCGCCCTGCGGTGAGGGGTCATCCCCAAATGACCGAACAACCTGAAAAGTAGAGAAACGTCTTGGCGAAAGTGCGCGTGTACGAGCTCGCGAAAGAGCTCGGTATGACAAACAAGGAGTGTCTGGACCTGTGTCTGGACCTCAACTACGCGGTGAAGAGTCATTCTTCTTCGCTGGATGAGCCCTACGCGGATCAGGTTCGTCGCAAGGCCAAGGCCGATGGGCTGACGCGCGATGAGCAGCCCGAGGAACCCAAGAAGAAGAAGGCTCCGGCCAAGAAAAAGGCACCCGCCAAGAAGAAGGCACCCGCCAAGAAGGCTCCGGCCGAGAAGAAGGCACCCGCCAAGAAGGCTCCGGCCGAGAAGGCTCCAGCGGAGAAAGCAGCCGCCAAGGCCCCGGTGGCTCCCGATGCCGAGCCGGCAGAATCCGCACCACCGGTCGAAACGCCGGCGGAAGCTCCTGCGGCGGAGAGCACCGAGACGGCTCCGGAGGCGCCCTCCGGCGCCCCGACGATCCCGGGCACGCCACCCGCGGAGACGATCGAGACAGCTGCCGAACCGCCGGCCCCGGATTTGCCTTCTTCTGGTGCCCCGGAGACCCCTGATGTCGATGAGCACCCGCACAAGATGGTCTCCTCGAAGCCAGCGACGGGCAAGCCGCGTCGCGAGCCTGAATTGCCGGTAGAACCGCCGGTATCCAAAGCTGCACCAGGTACCCCCACTGCACCGACCGAAGCCGAGGCGGTACCGACCGAAGCCAAAGCGGAACCGGACAAACCAGCCGAGGCGAAACCAGTTGGTGCCGCGCCGGAAGCCGCCGCGCCGGAAGCCGCCGCGCCGGAAGCCGCCGCGCCGGAAGCCGCCGCGCCGGAAGC
>JAUXGW010000147.1 GCA_030621865.1 Actinomycetes bacterium | reverse complement strand
GTTCGATGAGGCCAAGGAGTTCGAAGTAGCCCAGTCCGAGGTCGAAGATGATTCCGACATCGAGATACCGGACAACATCCAGTCAGTTTACGATGACTGCGAAGGCGCCTGAGGGGCTGTACCAGCGAGTGTTCTGCGATGGCGCTCGTGGAGTTGCAGCCGTGATCAGACCGCAGATGCCACTCCCGCGAATGCCTGTCCGCTGATCATTTCTCCTCGGATCATTTCTTCGCGGGTATACCCAGGGAGACACTTTGTTCGGCCGTGGCGGGCCAGCGACGGCGCGACTTCTCCGCCAGCTTCCTCATCAATGCAATGGCGCCCGGATCGGAATCGCCCGGTCGGGACTCGATCACTCCGTCAGCGATCATTCGCGAGATGATCTCCCGTCCCAGGTCGGTGCGCACGACTGTCAGGGTCCAGTCGGAGTTCTCACCAATGCCGCCACATGAGATGTCGGCGTGTTCGGCGGCGAAGTCGGGGCAGTGATTACATCCGTCGCGGGTCCATGCGTGACATTCCTTGAGGTTGATCTCGTGGAAACCACCGTCGGCGGTCCAGATCTGGAACACACCCTTGATGTTCATCTTGGTGATGTCAGCGCGGGCCAATCCATATTTTGCCCAGAACAACTCCTCGAATATGGCGTCATCGAAGGTCTTCGAGCACAGCAGGCCGAGGTTGAACACAAACGGCTTGGCCACCTTGCCGATTCTTCGGCTCCACATCACCGGCGGCACCGAGGATTGACAGCTCATGCCAACCAGGGCCAGTCGCTCATGGCCGGCCTCTCTGGCCTCATCCAATGCGAGTGTGTTGGCGGAGTATGTGTAGCGACTACCGGCCGACTGCAGAATCTGTTCCTTCGTGGAGGCAACCCCCGGGCGGGCTTTCCAGCTTGACTTGTCGCCCTCGAGATAGCTCACGAGGGCTGCATCGATGTAGTCGTGCTCCAGTGCCCACAGCAGGATGGCCGACACCAGTCCACCGTCCTGGCCGACTTCGTTGATCGTCTTGTCGGATGCCCGGGTGAGCAGGATGTCCTGGTAGATACCGGCGACTTCGTCCTCTGAGCGGGTGCGACCAAACAGGTGGTCATCCGCCTGCGCCTCCCAGATCCCGAACCGCGGACAGGCGCGGGTGCAGCTTGTGCAGCCTTTCTGTCCGTGGATGCAGTCGTCAGGGCCGAGTTCGTCCTCGAGGTGAAACGGTATGTAGCCACCCTGTTCGTGGTCATACCCGATCACGTCGTGCGGGCAGGAGATCACACATCCGGCGCAGCCCGTGCACAGATCAGTGTCGATCACCTGAGCCTTGAGTTCCTTCCACTGATTGCGCCAGCGGGTCTTCTGGACCTCTTCGAGGGTTTCGGCACTCACGGTCATGGGCGCATCGTAGGCGCGGTGCCCGGCCCGACATGCCCTGTATTGGGGCGTGGCCAAGAAGGCGCGGTTGGTGACTGGCAGACACGGGTCGACCTGACAGGTCGTCAGGTTGTGAAGACCTGACCGCTCGGTAATATTTCGGAATGGACCTTGCCTACCCCGCAGAAGCCGAAGAGTTCCGTTCAGAGATCCGCTCTTGGTTGACCGAGAATCTGCCCGCCGGCTGGTTTGACGAGGGTTTCGAAATGACGCCCGACGAGAAGGCGGAATTCAACGAAACCTGGACGTCGAAACTCCGCGATGGCGGCTGGATCTGTGCCACCTGGCCGGTGGAGTACGGAGGCATGGGACTGAGCACCATGCAGGGTGTGGTGCTCGCTGAGGAGTTCGCGGCAGCCAAAGCTCCCATGAGGGCCGATTTCTTCGGTGACACACTTGTTGGCCCCACCATCTTGATGAATGGCACCGAAGAACAGAAGAAGTACTTCCTGCCCAGGATCATGTCCGGCGAGATGAGCTGGTGTCAGGGATTCTCGGAGCCCGATTCGGGATCAGATCTCGCCTCAGTGAAGACCACTGCCGTTGCGGACGGGGACGAGTGGGTCATCAACGGCCAGAAGGTGTGGACCACCCAGGCACAGTTCGCCGACTACTGCTTCCTTCTCGCCCGCACTGATCCGGATGTGAAGAAACAGGCCGGCATTTCCTACCTGTTGGTCCCGATGAAACAGGAAGGCATAGAGGTTCGCGGCATTACTCAGCCCGACGGCACTGCCGAGTTCAATGAAGTCTTCTTCACCGACGTGCGTTGCCCGATCGAAAATGTGGTTGGTGGACTCAACAACGGTTGGAAGATCGCCAACGACACACTCGGTTTCGAGCGCGGCATGTCTGCAACCACCGGTTACCGCCGATTCGCAGAGGAATTCCGACTGATGGCCGAGAAGGCCGAGGAGAACGGTGCCATCAACGATCCGTTGATCCGCCAACGGCTGATGACCTATTTCACGAAGATCCAGATCCTGCGTTTTAATGGTCTTCGGTCACTGACGGCCACCCTGAACGAAACCAGGGACCCGGCCGTGACCGTGCTTGGTGTGACCAACAAGATGTTCTGGTCCGAGATGCACCGCGATGCGCTGGAGCTCTGTCTGGACATATGGGGCAACGAGGCGTTCATCTCCACCGTGGCTCCCGCGGATGGTTCCTGGCCGGGAGTCCCGCGAGCCAAGGGACGCGAGGGCTACGAAGTGAGTCCGATGCTGTCGGCATTCTTCTTCTCCCGATCAGAGACGATTTGGGGTGGAACCGCCGAAATCCAGCGGAACATCGTGGGCGAGAGAGTCCTCGGTCTGCCACGTGAGCCCAAGCCGCAGACAACAAAGGGCGAGACTCCAAAGAACTGAGATCTCTTCTTCGATCCCCGGGAAATCACCAATATCCCCGAAGCATGGCAACGGCGCTCACCGGGCAGTGGGTGGAATCACCTTTCGGGGTGACACGGGGGATTATTGCGGATCTGTTACGTTTCTACTGCTGTGTCCGGTCCCCCAACACCCAGAAACCCAGCCAATGCCGGCCCGGGTGGCCGTGCCGGCAAAGGCAGTGACGGTTCCGCTGCGAAACGCGTCTCGCGATCTCGCGGACCCGCTCCGCGCAAACGTTGGCCGAAGGTTGTTGGCGGGATTCTGGCGTTCGTGGTTCTCGTAGTAGCCGGCGTGGCCGGCTACGGCTACTGGAAATATCAGTCAGTGGAGCGCCTGGACCTGGACCTGACAGACGCGGTCGGCACCGAACCCCGCAATTTCCTCATCATCGGCTCGGACAGCCGCAGCGAGATCGAAGGAACTGATCCCAGCGCGGGAGTGATGCTTGGCTCCGAGGCACCCGCGGGGCGACGCTCCGACAGCATCGCGATCCTGCGGGTGGATCCCGGCAGCGACCGCATGGATGTGCTCTCCATTCCCCGTGATCTCTGGGTCACCGGTGTGGACGGCGGGAGACACCGAATCAATGAAGCGTTCAGCGGATCCACCCAGGATCTGATCGACACCATTGACGAGAACCTGGGCATACCGATCAATCACTACGTCGAGGTGGACTTCGTCGGCTTCCGCGAGTTGGTCGACGCGCTCGGCGGCGTACCGATGTATTTCGACTCTCCGGTACGTGACCTGAACTCCGGCCTCCGTGTTGAGAACCCGGGCTGTGTGGTTCTCAACGGTGAAGCCGGCCTTGCCTTTGCCCGATCGAGGAACCTCGAGTGGAGCGATGGCAGCACTTGGCATACCGACGGCTCGGGTGATCTCGGCCGGATCAACCGTCAGCAACTCCTCATGCGTGCTTCCCTGCGGCAAGTTCGATCCCTTGGTCTCGATGATGTCGGAACCCTCACGGGACTCATCGATGCCGGCCTGAACGCCACCACGATCGATTCCGGGCTTGGCATCGGTGACCTCACAAGTTTCGGCAAACGTCTGGCCGACTTTGATCCACAGCATCTTCAGTCACATTCCATCGCCGTGAATCCGTACCGAACCAGTGGCGGAGCGGCCGTTCTGCTCGTGGACGAGGAAGCTTCCGGGGACACCCTGGCGATATTCCGGGGTCAGGCTGCGCCGACCGCCGTGACCACCACCACATCTCCACCACCTGCACCCAAGGACATCCGGGTGGACATCCTCAATGCCGGTGCTGCCGATGGTGAAGCGCGCCGAGCGAGCTACGTGTTCGTTGACGGCGACTTCGTGCTTGGAGCAGTTGACACCGCCGGCGAGGAACTGACCGGTTCCACAGTGAGTCACGCCCCGGGTGCGCAACGTATGGGCGAACTGGTGGCGGGTTGGTTGGGACCGACGCCGGAAGTGGTGGAGGACGAAAGTCTCACTGCGGGAACGGTCGTGGTGCGACTCGGAAGCGACTTCGAGAGGGTCTTCAGCCCTGCTGAGGTCGAAGAGCCACAGTCTGTGACTTCAGGTCCCACGGACTCAACCGGTTCCACGCCGACCACCACGTCCACGACCACCACCACGGTGCCGGGATGGACACCGGGCGTTGCTCCCGAAGGTGTTGACTGCTAGCTGTACTCAGCAGTCAGGTTGGTGACAGCGGGTGATGGGTGGTGGTGACCTACCGTCTGATTCCACACCCTGATTTCACAACGGATCTGCCGCCCGGACAGAGGCCGTCCGGGTACTGGCCGTTCTGTCGGGGACCGATCCTCCAGCCGTGGTACCGATCGCTCAGCAGGTAGCGGTGGTTCCGGCCGTGGTGACCGAGTCCACGGGGACCCCTTCCACGTAGAGGTCGAAGCGGTACTCAATCGGATCGCAGGCCCGCGGTGTCTTGATCGTCAGTGGTTTTCTGTCGAGATTGTCTCCCACGTAGAACAACTCGCGGGCCTGGATGAACGAGGCTCCCTCCGCCGGAAGCTCGTAACCCACAATGGTGATCGTGGCGGTGTCGGGGACGCCCGTGACGAACAGGTCCACGGTGGTTTCGTCGTCGGCAAAGTCTGCGCCTAGAACCGTCAGCCGAGCGTCGTCGGGCGCCTCGCCTGTCATCTCCTTGCCGGTCGCCAGTTGGGACTCTCCGGAGATCGTGTCGACCAGGAGCTTGTCGATCAGCTCGGTGTCGGTTCCTTCGAGACCGCGCACGAACTCCAGCATCGTGTAGTAGTTGGCTGCCAGAGCTCTGTTGAGGTCGCTCTCTTCAGCAGGTCCGAGAAGGTCCACGGCCGAACGGCGCCATTCGAGAGCGGAATCGGCATCTTGCCGAGCTGCTTCAACCGCACTCAGGGTGAACTGGATACCCGGAGTGAGGGAGTTGAGTTCAACTGCCCTGGTGAGAGCCTTTTGGGCATTGTCGAGATCGCCCGAGGCAAGGGCCAGCATGCCTGCCACTGTCACAGAGGTGACATCTTCTTTTCCGCCCAGCTCGAGGGCCTGCAGGGCGTCGTCGACCGCCGCATCGAAGGTGTCGCTGTCGGTATCAGTGATGGCGAGTGTGTTCAGTATGTCCGGGTTGGCTTGCACCGCCTGGGCCAGTGATCGCCCCTGCCAAGCCGGGAGATATGTGTCGTCCTCTGCGATTGCCTCATCGAAGGCTGTCACCGATTCATCCACTCGGTCATTGGAGAGCAACGCCTCGCCAACTGCTGTGGCCGCGACTGCACTTCGCGGAACGTCAGGTATGTCCTTGAGGTAGATGTGTGTGGCCCAGCCGGCGCAGTAGAGGGCGAGCAGGATGCCGGGCAAGGCAAGTGGCGGCCGAAGCTTCCGGCTCACAACGGCTGTGAATCCGATGAGGAACAGGGCCACACCCAACACCGTGATCACGGTTTCGTACTGTGACGCGCGTGCGTTCCAGGTGACCCGCTCATGAACCACGGCTGATTGTTCAAGGGTGAGTTCACGGGAGCGAACAGCCAGCTCAAACAGCACGTCGCGATCCTCGACAGGATCCAGCAGGCCTTCGAGTCTCGCTTCCGACTCGGCCAGGCGCCGATCGCTTTGTGAAGGGTCGACCAGCACGCCGGCTTCAGCGGCCGCCTCGGCGCTCAAGTTGTATCCGGGCCGGAGGGAAAGGGTGTCGATTTCCACGCCGATCTTGTCTTTTGCATGGCGGGCGCCAACCTCGATCACCCGCGCGGCTTGCGCCTCGGTCGCGAGTCGGGTGGCTTGGCGCGCCGTTGCTGATTCGGAGCCGCCTGCGTTGCCCTGCAAGATCGCAATTCCTGCCCCGAGGACCGCCAGCATCGCCAGCGTGATGGCTATTCCGACGCGATATCGCGTCTCCACCTTGTC
>JAUXGW010000350.1 GCA_030621865.1 Actinomycetes bacterium | reverse complement strand
AGGCGCGTCAGCATCAGAGTCAGGGTTGGCAGAATTTCCGCGGATTCGGTCATGCCCCCACTTCCGAGATCTTCCAGGCAAACTAACTTGCTAGCAAGGTATCTCAGGGACAGCCGGAGTACAAGAGGGCACCGGCGGAGGGATTCCGGAGGTCGTGGGGTTCAGCGACTCCCGAGGTCGTGGAACTCAGATCCAGTCAGAACTGGTCATCCAGGGAACCGCTGGCGAGCCGGGATCCGAAGTCGGCCAGGCGATGAATCGCCTCATGGGACTCCGGATCGATCAGACCCGTCTGCAGGGAGGCGAGCAGAACTTCGTAGGTGTCTGCCTCCAGTCCGCACTTGCGACATTCGTCCAGATGTTCTGAAACCAACAGGGCGGTTTCAGAGTCGAGTTCCCCATCGAGATAGGTCTGAAGAACCTTCCCGAGGCGACGACAGGACATCTTGCGGTTGCGTCCGAAGATGGTTGTGGTCTTCATGGGGCATCACGTCCCGACGTGGTCTTGAGGGTTTCGCGAATTCGTTTCCGACCTCGATGCAGACGGCTCATCACTGTGCCCTTGGGGACACCGATGACCTCGGCCGCTTCCTCATAGGACAACTGCGCCAGGTCAACGAGATCAATCACCTCTCGGAACTTCTCGGGGAGTTCCTGATAGGCCGCTTCGACATCCCAGTCGAAGCCTCTTTCGATCACCTGGTCCTCGGGACCCGGGGTGTTCCCGCTGAGAACTTGAGCGTGTTCGATCTCAGAATCGGGATCCTGAAGGAGTCCCGGACGACGACGCCTCACCCGATTTATCTGCGCGTTGCGCATGATGGTGAGCAGCCATGCCCTCGGATGTCGGCCGTCGAAGCGACCAATGCCCTTGTAGGCACGCAGGAGCGTGTCCTGCACAAGATCTTCTGCATCTGAATGATTGCGGGTGATCGACATCGCCACGCGGTACATGACCTCCATTTCGGGGATCACGTATTCATTGAACGCCGCCTCGGTGCTGACATCAGCCCGCGTCCTCGATTCGGTCATTTCCGGCACAGAATCAGGAACCCGACCCGACTCGGGATCATTCCCGTGGCTCGAGGCTGACCCGTCTGAAGACCTATCAGCAGCCATGGATTCTCAGCGCATCCCTCTGATCAGTTCCCCCGGAAGATCCCCGGTGCTCTCGCCATTCCGCATGATCTCGCGGCCTGACTTGATCGTGGAGACGTAGCCGTCGGAACGCTGGATCAAACGCGACGCACCACCCGGAAGGTCCGACACCAACTCCGGACGGCGCATGTTGAGCGACTCGAAGTCGATCAGGTTCACGTCCGCGACCATACCCGGAGCCAAACGGCCACGGTCACCAAGGCCATAGAGCGATGCCGTTGCGCCAGTCATCTTGTGGACGGCTGTCTCGAGGCTCAGTCGATCACCACGACGGTCCCTGGCCCAGTGGGTGAGCAGGAACGTGGTGGTGGAAGCATCACAGGTTTGCCCGGCATGGGCACCACCATCGCCGAGTCCGAAAACGGTGTTCGGATCCACCAGCATCGCGTGAACCGCATCCAGGTTGCCCCCGGAGAAGTTGAGCACCGGTGAGTTCAGGAGTTCACGTCCACCGTCACCCAGCAATGCGTCGTAGAGCACTTCCCACTTGGACAGGCCCGCGCGCAACGCTTGCGCTGCGAGAGAAGTATCGGGAGCGGGTTCATACTGGGGCGGATCACCAAGCGGGAACGTGGAAGCCGGATCCATGAATCCGGACACGATGGGATCATCGGCCAAGCCCTCCAGTTCGGAAATCAGCTTGGCTCGCATGCTCGGGTCCCGCATGTGCTCGGCCTGTTCCTGCCAGGTCAACAATCCAAGGCCCTTCTCGCCCCAGGTGGGGCAGAACTGCACTGCGTGGAACGTCTGCAGACCCAGCAGCAGCGACACGGTTCGACCGTGAACCTGGGGACGTATCAACGCTCCCTCCGAGTTCGCGGTCGCCACCTGCCCGAGAAGTGCTCGCCAAGCAGTGGGATCCGCGTTGTTCTGGGTGAGAGCGAAACTGACGGGACGGCCAATGCGCGCAGACAGGCGCGCCATCCACTCCACCTCGCGTTCGGGGGCGGCCAGATCCTCGCCAAGTGCTCCGGCGGGAGCGAGTTCGAACAAACCAGTTCCGAGTTCGCCCAGCACGTCGCCGATACCAAAGAGTTCTGCCTCGGCCGCGAA
>JAUXGW010000081.1 GCA_030621865.1 Actinomycetes bacterium | reverse complement strand
GCGGTCGAGAGAGTGCAACCCTGGGGTGTGGACGTGTCAACAGGCGTCGAGGTGCCCGGAGATCCGGAGCGGAAACATCCTCTGCGTGTCCACGCCTTCATCAAGGCAGCCCGCGAGGCTGCTCCCGCGGTCGGAGATCTGGTGGACCTTGGTCCGGACCCGTTCGACTGGTCACTCGACGGAGATTGATCCCGCAGCTGCCAAACTTCTGGCTGCCGATCACCGCGGGCAAGTGAGTGGGCCGACAACTGTTGCCGGCGCCGGCAGGTGAAGGAACTACCTTGGCACCGTGTCCGATGATGCTCACCTGAAACCAGTCATGGGAGAGCCGGACGCCAGTGGGCGTTTCGGTGATTTCGGCGGCCGTTATGTGCCCGAGACCTTGATGCCAGCCCTGATTGAGCTCGAAGAGGAGTTCCGGGCTGCCTGGGACGACCCGGAGTTCCGCGCCGAACTGGATCACCTGCTCACCGAGTACGCGGGCAGACCCAGTCCGCTGACCGAATGCCACCGGTTGTCCGCGGAATTGGGGTGCCGTGTCCTCCTCAAGCGTGAAGACCTGAATCACACGGGTTCACACAAGATCAACAACGTGTTGGGTCAGGCCCTCCTGGCGCGTCGCATGGGCAAAACCAGCATCGTTGCGGAGACCGGTGCAGGCCAGCACGGTGTGGCCGCCGCTACTGCCGCTGCACTCATGGGCATGGATTGTGTGATCTACATGGGTGAGGTGGACATGGCCCGCCAGGAGCTCAACGTGTTCAGAATGCGCCTGCTCGGTGCAGAAGTGACAGCCGCTCAGAGTGGTAGCCGAACCCTCAAGGATGCCGTCAACGATGCGATGCGCCACTGGGTGTCCACGGTGGAGGATTCCTATTACCTGTTGGGTTCGGTCATGGGACCCCACCCGTATCCATGGATGGTCCGGGAGTTCCAGCGAGTGCTCGGGTCCGAGGCCCGGGAACAGTCGTTGCAGGCCCTCGATCAGCAATTGCCCGACGTCGTGGTGGCATGTGTGGGAGGCGGCTCCAACGCCGCTGGAATCTTCTCGGGCTTCGCCGACAACCCCGAGGTTTCCCTTGTCGGTGTTGAGCCGGCCGGTGGAGCCGCAGTTGGAAACGGTGTCCCCGGAATCGTGCACGGCATGAACAGCTTCTTGATGCAGGACGACGTCGGACAGGTTCTGGAGGCCGAATCGATCTCAGCCGGGCTGGACTATCCGGGTGTGGGCCCTGAACACTCCTTCCTCAGCCAATCCGGCCGGGCGATCTACGAATCGGTCACGGACGCCCAGGTGATCGAGGCCTTTGTGCTGCTCAGTCGGACCGAAGGGATAATTCCTGCCCTTGAATCCGCACATGGGTTGGCCTGGATGGTCGCCAATGCCGACATGCTGCGCGGCAAGTCCGTGCTGCTCAACCTCTCGGGCAGGGGAGACAAGGACGTTGCCCAGATGATGGACCTGTTGGCGGATCGACTGTGAACTCCCCCGCGCAGCAACCGACTGATCCGGCTCCGGGCCCATTCGAGAGCGCATTGCGGACGCGGATCGATCGGGGTGAAAAGGCGCTTGTCCCATATATGACAGGGGGTCTGGGCGATTGGGTCAACACACTTGGGGCCATCGCATCGGCCGGTGCGGACGCGATTGAAGTGGGTATTCCCTTCTCGGATCCGGTGATGGATGGTCCGGTGATCCAGGAGGCGAGCCAGCGTGCCCTGGAGGCCGGAACCACTCCCGCAAGTGTTCTCGACCAACTCTCAGCCGCTGACGTTGGTGTCCCACTGGCCGTGATGACGTACGCCAATCTGGTGTACCGCTTCGGTTGGGACCGGTTTGCACACGCCCTCGTGGCCAGCGGTGTTTCGGGCGCCATCGTGGCGGACATTCCCCTGGAGGAGTCGGAGCCCTGGTGTGCTGCTGCCGATGCCCGAGGCGTGGAGACGATCATGCTCGGCGCTCCGACTGGCTCGGATGCCCGTCTCCGAAGGGTTGTTGCCCGTTCCAGGGGATTTGTCTACGCCGTTGGACTGCTCGGAGTGACGGGGGAGCGGGAGAGCCTTGCAGGCACTTCCTCCGAGATTGCCGGTCGACTGAAGGCAATGACCGACAAGCCGGTTCTTGTCGGCGTGGGAATCGGCACTCCGGATCAAGCGGCCGAAGTGTGCGAGGTTGCCGACGGTGTGGTCATCGGCTCGGCTGTGGTTCGCAGGGCACTGGAGACCAACTCGCCGGAGGCCGTCGGCGAACTTGTCGGCGAGTTCCGCCGGGCGATCTCCTGACCTTGGCGATCCCGGATCATCCGGGTGACCGAAACTGAACGAAAATTGGCCGGAACCCTGCCATTTCGGCCGAATCCCCATTCGCGCGGTGCGTGGTCGGATCAGGATTTGTGGCCGGATTGACTCCACAACTGCCCATATCCGTGATAGTTACATGGTTGTCATTACAAGCCGTCGGCATCGGTGCCGGCCGAAGGATCAGAGGACCAATGAACAAGACCGAATTGGTGGAGACCATCGCTCAGCGCACCGGGGTGTCGAAAACCGACGTCACCAGCGTGCTCAACGAGTTTGAGCAAATCGCCGGGGACGTCGTTGCCCAAGGCAACGAGACCCTGACCATTCCCGGGTTCCTGAAGTTCGAGCAGACCTTCCGGGCTGCCCGCAAGGGTCGCAACCCTCAGACTGGGGAAGAGATCCAGGTCCCCGCAGCCAATGCTGCGAAGGTCAGCGCCGGCAACAAGCTGAAGAAGCGGGCCAAGTCCGGGCAATAACCCAAAGGCGATAACCCAAGGGCGACAACCCAAGGGCATGAAACCAGGTCCGGGCTGCCCGGAACTGGATTTCTGTGAACCGAATTTCTGTGAAATGGAGCGGGTAGGCGCCTTCGGGCGCCTACCCGCTCTGCCTTTTGCGGACCCGGGATCACCCGTCGAAGCTGAATCGGCGGCTGATAGGTTCTGTGGATGGCGAAACTCGAATCAGGCGACCGTGCACCCGCTTTCCATCTGGCTGATCAGACCGACACGAAGCAACGGCTTTCGCAATACAAGGGCCGCAAGGTGATGGTGTTCTTCTATCCGAAGGCCAACACCTCCGGTTGCACCACGCAGGCCTGCGGTTTGCGGGACATCGCCGGGGACATCGGGGATGTGGCGATAATCGGGATCAGTCCGGACCTGCCGGACAAGCAGGCCAACTTCGACGAGAAGCACTCACTCGGATTCCCGCTGCTGTCTGATCCGGATCACACGGTCGCCGAGAAATACGGAGTGTGGGCCGAGAAGAACATGTACGGCAAGAAGCACATGGGAATCGTCCGATCGGCGTTTCTGATCGACGAAAAGGGCAAGGTCGCCGAGGCCTGGTACAAGGTCAGTCCCAAGGACACCCCAGCGAATCTGCTGGCTGCCCTCGAGTCGGACTGAGTCAGGACAGGCTGAGTCAGGACAGGTTGTCGTCGAGGGCGGCCAAGCGCTCCTCGAACTGCCTATCTGCTTTCGCGAGAGCCAGCTTCCGGGCGATTGCAGCGGCCAGGACGGCCAATATCAACAGGGTCAGCAGGCGTGGGGGCCGTCCGCGGCAACGACCGTTGGTCGGGTCAACCTGCTCAATGATGTCCGATGATGCTTCGCTCACGATGGCCTCCAACTCAGCGCCCCTAGGCTAACCTGATCAACCTTGCCCGGGTGGCGGAATGGCAGACGCGGCGGATTCAAAATCCGCTGTCCGAAAGGGCGTGTGGGTTCAAATCCCACCCCGGGCACGAATCCGACCACTCCAGCCGGCTTCGTTCCCCGAGTGGTCGCAGGTTCGACGAGCGAGAAGGGCAAATGACAACGAAGTGAGAGCTCGATGGAGTTGACTCGATGGAGTTGAACGGCCTTTGCGGAGTCGGCAAGTGCTGACAGAACGTCGCCTCAAGCGGGTATCCACCCGTTTGGTCAGGCTGCGCGAAGAACTTCGAATCACCGATGAACAATTGCTGCAACTCACAGAAGAGGCGGATGACACACGGCTGCGGTCTCTGGTGTCAGAGACACCTCTGGCTGAACACGAGCACCGTGAGGCCGCGAGGGCCGAAGCTGCCATGCAGCGTCACCGCATTGATCTGGTGACCCAACTGGACGCACTGGAGCGGGAACAGGATGATCTTCTGGATCGACTGAGGGAGCGGCGCCCCGACTGATCCGCAGGTGATCCGCGTCGCCTACACTGACAAATCCGGTCAGCGCCTACACTGACCAGACCCAGTCGACATTGTCGAACGACAGACGGAAGCGGAGAACTGAGATGGCAACGGAGCCAACTCGTGTGGTGGTTGCTGAGGACGAGGCCATTATCAGGATGGACCTCAAGGAACTACTCCAGGAAGAGGGTTACCACGTCGTGGCCGATTGCGGTCGTGGTGATGATGCCTGGCACAAGATCCAGGACCTGAAGCCGGACTTGGCGTTGCTGGACATCAAGATGCCCGGCATGGACGGCATCGCGGTCGCACGCAAGATCAATCAGGATCATCGGTGTGCGGTGGTCCTCGTGACGGCTTTCTCCCAGCGCGAGCTGATTGACGAGGCCATCGATGCAGGTGTTCATGGCTACGTGGTCAAACCCTTCGAGCGCCATGACCTCGTGCCTGCGATTGAGGTGGCGCTGGCACGACAGAGTGCGGAAAAGCGGTTGATCGAGGAGGTTGCCAACACCCAGGAACGCCTCGAAGCCCGCAAGGTCCTGGATCGCGCCAAGGGGCAACTGATGGATGTCCATGGTCTCAGCGAACAGGACGCCTTCGGTTTCATCCAGAAGACGGCCATGCAATCCCGGAGCCAGATGCGCGCAGTGGCCGACGGGATACTCGCCGGAACGATCACTCCGTCGCCGACTGCCTCGGAATAGGCCATGACCGACCTGATGCTCGTTGACGGCAACTCGTTGACCTATCGGGCGTTCTTCGCTCTGCCAACGGATTTGTCCACGGCGAGCGGTCAGATAACGAACGCCGTGTTCGGGTTCACTTCCATGCTCCTGAACCTGATTCGTGACCATCAGCCCGAAAAGGTGATCATCGCCTTCGACCGCCCGGAGCCGACCTTTCGCCACGAACGACTCGATTCCTACAAGGCCAATCGGGATTCTGCACCCGACATCCTTCGTCAGCAGATGGGATTGGTGCGCCAGGTGGTGGACACGTTCGCCATCCCGGTGGTGGAAATGGTCGGCTTCGAGGCCGACGACCTGATAGCCACACTGGCCACAGCCGCCGACCTGCGTGGTGAGGACGTCCTGGTGGTCACGGGTGACCGCGACAGTTACCAACTGGTCAATGATCCGCACATCAAGGTGCTCTACAACAAGCGTGGCGTTTCTGACTACGCGCTGTATGACGAAGCGGGAATCCTGGACCGAACCGGGGTCCGACCTGCCGACTACCTCAACTACGCGGCCCTGCGCGGCGACAAGTCGGACAATCTGCCCGGAGTTCCCGGTGTGGGTGAGAAGACCGCCGCAAAATTGATCAACAAGTACGGTGGCATCGACGGCATCTTCGAGAACCTTGCGGATCAAACCCCCAAACTCCGGGAAAACCTGGGAGCGGCCGAAGACTTGGTGAGGACCAACGTGGAGTTGATGGATCTCGTGCGTGATGTCCCTCTGAATGCACCCGCCGAGGAGTTCGAACAAGGTGAGGTCGACACCACCGCAGTACTCGAGTTGTTCAAGTTCCTCGAGTTCCCGAGCCTGGTTCCGAGGTTGGCCGAGGCGTTCCCGGATTTGTTCGGTGAAGGCTCACCAGACGCTGAACAGTTCACGGTTCTGGAGGCGGAGGTCACGGTTGTCGAATCCGCGGGGGCGCTTGGACTGTTGCGCAAGGAGCTGCAGGCACGAACAAGCACGGTTGTTGCCGCTGGATGGACCGGGGAGCCCGGACGCAGCGAACTGAGTGGTCTGGCCGTGGTCACCGACGCCGAAGCCGGTGAGGTCGCCTGGCTCCCCGGGGACCTGCTTCGTGCATCCGAATCCCGGCAAACCTTCCAGGCGTTGCTCGACGAGAACCCGGTTGTGGCTCACGATGCCAAACCTCTCATTCGCTCCCTGCTGGCGATTGATCTCGATGTGGCGTCTCTCGGTGCCGACACCAAACTTGCCGCCTATCTCCTTGATCCGGCGGAGGGCACCTACGCCCTCAACGACCTGCTGGCCAGGTACGCCGCTGCTGAGTTGGCCACGGAAGGAGATGCTCCCGAGGGGGAATTCAACTTCGATCCGGACGCGCTGCCCCCACATCAGGTGATCGCCCGCGAAGCTCTGGGCGTTTATGTGCTGGCCGCACCCATTGCAGAGGCTCTGGAGGTGCAGGGACTCGCTGATCTGGACACCAGGATTGAAGTTCCGCTGGTCCACGTTCTGGCCAAGATGGAGCACCTGGGCGTGGGTGTGGACCGCTCAATTCTGGAGAATCTCCTCGAGGAGCTCACTGCACGATGTGATGCAGAGCGAGCAGCGATCATTTCCGAAGCCGGCGGGGAACTCAACGTCAACTCCACCAAGCAGATGCGCGAGGTTCTGTACGAGAGACTCGGGCTGCCGGTCCACAAGAAAACCAAGACCGGACCTTCCACCGATCAGCAGACCCTGGAGAAGCTCAAGGGTGAACACCCGATAATCGATCACATTCTCGCCTACCGCGAGGTGGAGAAGCTGCGGTCCACCTACGGAACCGGACTACTTGCAGAGATCGCGGGCGATGGCCGGATCCATGCCACGTTCAATCAGACTGTTGCTCGTACCGGGCGTTTGTCCTCGGACCAGCCCAACCTGCACAACATCCCGGTTCGAAGCGAAGAAGGCCGTCGTTTCCGGAAAGCGTTCGTGCCGGCGGACGGGTACGAATACCTCGTTGCCGATTACAACCAGATCGAACTTCGCTGCATCGCCCACCTGGCAGAAGATCCCGGCCTGATCGAGGCATTCACGTCTGGTGATGACATTCACAGTCGTACCGCGTCACGGGTGTTCGGAGTTGATGCGACGGAGGTGAGCACCGAGCAGCGGTCCAAGGCGAAGATGGTCTCCTACGGTCTCGCCTATGGAATGGAGGCCTACGGGTTGGCCCAACGCCTCAACATCGGGCGCGAGGAAGCCCAGGAGATCCTCGACGCCTACTTCGAAGCTTTCCCGAGCGTTGCGGACTTCATGGAATCCACCGTTGCCGAGGCTCGAGAGCGGGGATACACCGAAACCGAGTTCGGTCGTCGTCGTCAGATTCCCGAGCTCTCCTCGAATCAGCGGCAAGTTCGTGCAGCCGGTGAGCGACAGGCGATGAACGCTCCGATACAGGGTCTGGCAGCCGACATATTCAAGGTTGCGCTGGTGCGGCTCGACGCTGCACTGAGTGCATCGGACTCGGCCAGTCGATTGATCCTGCAGGTCCACGACGAAGTTGTGCTCGAAGTGCCGCCGCAAGACTGGGACGCCACCGAGGCGATTGTCGTGGAAGCCCTCAGTGGCGCATTCGATCTGCGCGTTCCCCTGGAGATCAACTTGTCCCGCGGGATGAGTTGGGCCGAAGCCAAAGGGTAGGCAGCGTCGTGAGTGAACCCACGAGGCACTGGTTCGAGGACGTTGCCGATTACCTCGGTCCGGCATACCTGCGGTACTCCTTCACCATGGGAACCGATCAGGAAGTCGGGTTTCTCGTTGACGCCCTCGGGCTGTCCCCCGCAGACACGGTGCTCGATGTGGGCTGTGGGCCGGGCAGGCACTCCCTGGCGCTGGCTCGCCTGGGAATCCGGGTCGTCGGGGTGGACATCTCGGCAAGGTTCGTCGGTCTGGCCGACGAATCCGCTGAAAAGGCCGGTGTGTCGGACCTGGTGGAGTTTCATCGTGCCGACGCCCGGGCAATGACCGGTGATGACCGTTTCGCAGGGCGGGGATTCTCAGCGGCGATTTCGTTGTGCCAGGGGGCCTTCGGCCTGGGAGGACCGCCCGAGCGCGATGATCCGCAGAATCTGGTACCTGACTCAGCGGTTCTGTCCGGGATCCGTGAATCGCTGGCGCCCGGTGGACATTTTGCCGTGTCTGCCTTCTCCTCGTACTTCCAGCTTCAATGGCTCGAAGACCAGGACTCCTTCTGTGCTGCGACGGCGGTCAATCATGAGCAGACAGAACTGAAGAATGCCGATGGCAGGACCACCGATGCCGAACTCTGGACCACTTGTTACACGCCCAGGGAACTGAGGCTGCTGGTGAGCAGTTGCGGATTGACCTGCGACTCGATTCACTCGGTGACACCCGGGGAGTACGCGGCCAACGATCCCGCTGTGGACAGCCCCGAGTTCCTGGTGCTGGGGAGCAGACCAGCCTGAGAACCGGGAAATGAGACCGGGAAATGACGTCGTCGCGCCGAGGACAGTCCCGGGAGTTACCTTCTGGCACTTTCCGTGGCAGCATTTTGGCGAGTAAAGTCCTCAGGTCCCAATCCTCTACCAATATTGAGCTACCTAGTGTCCGAAACCAATGCCGAGGCCCAGCCGCAACCTGCGGTCGCACCCATGGGCGACTCCGAAGTCAGCACCGAAGCCGAGACCGAACCAAAGGTCGAGGAATACGTTCCCCGCCAGATCATCGAGAACGACCTGGGTGACCTGTCACTCGATGATGCATATGCACAATCGATGGTCGACGTCGCAGATGGCCAGATGGTCACCGGCAGGATCGTGAAGGTCGACCGTGACGAGGTCTTGCTGGACATCGGATACAAGTCCGAGGGAGTGATCCCGAACCGCGAGCTCTCGATTCGCAACGAGGTCGACCCGGGCCAGGTTGTTTCAGTCGGCGATGAGGTGGAAGCCCTCGTCCTGCAGAAGGAAGACAAAGAAGGCCGCCTGGTCCTCTCCAAGAAGCGAGCTCAGTACGAGCGGGCCTGGGGAACCATCGAGAAGGTCAAGGAAGAAGAAGGTGTCGTTTCGGGGCCGGTCATCGAGGTCGTCAAGGGTGGACTCATTGTTGACATCGGTCTTCGTGGATTCCTTCCGGCCTCACTGGTTGAACTTCGCCGTGTGCGTGACCTCCAGCCGTATGTCGGTCGTGAGCTGCACGCCAAGATCATCGAGCTCGACAAGAACCGCAACAACGTGGTCCTTTCCCGCCGGGCATTCCTCGAAGAGACCCAGAAGGAACAGCGTGAGGACTTCCTCACCAACCTGAAGCCCGGAGAACGCCGCAAGGGTGTCATCTCGAGTGTGGTCAACTTCGGTGCCTTCGTGGACCTCGGAGGCATGGATGGGCTCATCCACGTTTCCGAACTCTCCTGGAAGCATGTTGATCACCCCGGTTCCGTGGTCACTGTTGGCGACGAGGTCGACGTTGAGGTTCTCGAGGTCGATTTCGAGCGCGAGCGCATCTCCTTGTCCCTCAAGGCCACCCAGCAAGATCCCTGGCAGGAGTTCGCTTCTGCTCACCAGGTCGGCGAATTGGTCTACGGCCGTGTCACCAAGTTGGTGCCCTTCGGTGCGTTCATCCAGGTGGGTGACGGCATCGAAGGCCTCGTCCACATCTCCGAGATGTCCGCACACCACGTTGATCTTCCCGAGCAGGTCGTCACCCCGGGTGAGGAACTGTGGGTCAAGATCATCGATCTGGACCTCGAGCGCCGTCGTATCAGCCTTTCGATCAAGCAGGCCGCCGAAGGTGGCATCGTTGCTCCCGAGTATCAGGAACACTTCGGTGAACACGCCTATGACTCCGAGGGCAAGTTCATCGGTGGACCCGAGGACGACGAAACTTCCGAAGGTCAGGAAGCTTGGCAGGAGTTCTACGCCGATGAGGGCGAGGCACCCTCTGAAGCTACAAGCGAGGAAGCTATAACCGAGGAAGCTATAACCGAGGAAGCTATAACCGAGGAAGCTCCGGCGACGGAAGC
>JAUXGW010000107.1 GCA_030621865.1 Actinomycetes bacterium | reverse complement strand
CCAGATGGAAGGAAGTATTGGCTGAGGGCATCATTGAGTCATGCCAATGCGACAGGATTGCAAGTTCTTCGAGTCCCGCGCCTATCCCAATGGCGAAACCGTCAGGAAGTGTGATCTCGATCTCGCGCCCGAAGCACCATGGCGGTGCCCGGAGGACTGTGAGGCCCATCAACGGCGATACGCCGACGTGAACTGGTCGCACGGAAGCCTCGTGACTCCTCCCACACCTCCGGAGCCCAAGAGCCTGGGTGAGGATGATTCCATTGCGTCCCTGCTCGATGCGGCGGAAGACATCGTGAACGCAGCTGCCCCCGAGGAGATGTCCAAGGCGGACCTGTACCGGATGGAGCAGAATTCCTGGAAGCGTTTCCTTCCGTGGAACAGGAAGAAACACTGAACCTCGCTCTGCCGTAGAGTTGATTTTTTCCCCAGCATCCCCCCCCCAGAAACGGAGAGCGCCCGCGATGAGTGACACCTCGGGAACGATTGTCTACACCTTCACCGACGAGGCACCGGCCTTGGCAACCCGGTCCTTCCTGCCCGTGATCGAGGCTTACGCGGGTGCCGCGGGGGTTTCCGTTGAGACTCGCGACATATCACTGGCCGCGCGTGTCCTGGCAGCATTCCCGGAATCGCTTGATGACTCCCAGAGGGTCTCCGATGACCTCGCCGAACTCGGCGATCTGGTGAAGACTCCGGGCGCCAACGTGATCAAGTTGCCGAACATTTCGGCCTCGATTCCCCAGCTGAAGGCCACGATCTCCGAACTCCAGGCTGAGGGTCTGGCTGTTCCCGACTATCCGGATGAGCCCGCCGACGCCTCGCAGGAGGACATCAAGGCTCGCTACGACCGGATCAAGGGCAGTGCCGTGAACCCGGTGCTGCGCGAGGGGAACTCGGATCGCCGTGCACCGGAATCGGTGAAGAAATACGCCCGATCACATCCCCATCCCATGGGTGTCTGGTCACCTGACAGCAAAACGGATGTCATGCACATGTCGACTGGTGACTTCTTCAGCAGCGAGCAGTCCGTGACCATCGGCTCCGCTGGAAGCCTGCGGATCGAACATGTCTCGGAAGACGGATCAGCAACCGTGCTGAAGGATTCGATCCCGGTCCTCTCCGGTGAGGTTGTCGACTCCACCGTGATGAAGGTTTCTGCGCTCAAGGCCTTCCTGGCCGAGTCGGTTGCCGCGGCCCAGGCGGCAGGCGTTCTGTGGTCGATCCACCTCAAGGCCACGATGATGAAGGTTTCGGACCCGATCATCTTCGGTCACGCAGTTCAGGCGATTTTCGGTGACGTGTTCGCCAAACACGCCGACACTTTCGAACAACTCGGCATCAATCCGAACAACGGAATCGGTGATCTCGAGGCAAGGATCGCAGAACTTCCCGACGCCGAACGTTCGGAGATCACCGCCGACATCGTCGCTGCGCTGGAGGCGGCACCGGCACTCGCAATGGTCGATTCCGACCGTGGAATCACCAACCTGCATGTTCCCAGTGACGTGATTGTGGATGCCTCCATGCCGGCGATGATTCGTACGTCGGGTCAGATGTGGAATGCAGATGGTGATCTCCAGGACACCCTCGCCGTGATCCCGGATTCGAGTTATGCATCCGTCTACCAGGCAGTGATCGACGATTGCCGTGTCCACGGTGCGTTCGATCCCGCCACGATGGGTTCGGTTCCCAATGTTGGCCTGATGGCTCAGAAGGCCGAGGAATACGGATCCCACGACAAGACGTTCGAGATCGCGGCTCCCGGGACCGTTCGCGTGGTGGACTCGACGGGAACAATCCTCATGGAGCAATCTGTCGACACCGGCGACATCTGGCGTGCGTGCCAAACCAAGGATGCTCCGATTCGCGACTGGGTGAAGCTGGCGGTGTCGCGGGCCCGTGCAACCGGAGCGCCCGCAGTGTTCTGGCTGGATGAGTCCCGTGCCCACGATGCCCAGTTGATTGCCAAGGTGAAGCAGTACCTCCGAGACCACGACACATCCGGACTGCAGATCGAGATCATGGATCCCGAATCCGCCGCCCGTTTCTCGCTGGAGCGGATCCGGCGGGGTGAAGACACGATCTCGGTCACCGGCAACGTTCTGCGTGATTACCTCACTGATCTGTTCCCAATCCTGGAGTTGGGCACGAGCGCCAAGATGCTCTCTGTTGTTCCACTGATGAACGGCGGCGGACTGTTCGAAACCGGCGCCGGCGGCTCGGCACCGAAACACGTGCAGCAGTTCGTGAAGGAGAATCATCTGCGTTGGGATTCGCTTGGTGAGTTCCTGGCTCTGGCCGCATCGTTCGAACACCTCGGTGACACCTTCGACAACGCTGGTGCACGAGTGTTGGGCGAGGCTCTGGATTCCGCCACCGGCCGATTCCTCGATGAAGGGCGTTCTCCGTCACGAAAGGTCAACGAGCTGGACAACCGGGGGAGTCAGTTCTACCTGGCGATGTACTGGGCACGTGCCCTGGCCAACCAGAGTGCTGACGTGGAACTGGCCGCGCGGTTCGCTCCGGTGGCGGAGGCGATGGAGGCCGCAGAATCCACCATTGTTGATGAACTCAACGCAGTTCAGGGTGAGCCAGTGGATCTCGAGGGGTACTACTACCCGGAGTCCGGGTCGGCGATCGAGTCGATGCGCCCGAGTGCAACCCTCAACGAGATCGTCAGCAGCGTCTGAGGATGATTCTCCTATCCGCGTAGTGTAAATTGGCCGGGCTTGAGTAATGAACTGTTCACCCTGGAGGCCTCGTCGGACCTTGACGGCCCGGACTGGTTGAAGGCATTCCGCGCATCTGCCGCGAAGGCGGCTGCCGGTCTTTCGGCTCCCTCGCCGGAGCTCGAAGGCTGGCGCTACAGCCGGGTGGAAGAAGTTGAGTCCGCTCGGCACCAACCGGTTTCAGGCACGGGAGAATCCGGAGTTCCTGTCGCTGTTTCGCGTTACCTCAACGAACTCGGTGAGCTCGCTGGTCACGTGATCTGCGTAGATGGTCAGGTCGTGGAGATCTCCCTCGGGGATGAGGTACCCGATGGTGTCACTGTGGGTCTCGCCGATTCGGCTGAATCCATGCGGGTCGGCGATGCCGAACCCACCGACGCCTTCGCCGCGTGGAATGCCGCACTCAGCACCGCCCCTCTGGTGATCTCGGTGCCGCGGGGAGCGGAGATTCCGGCGCCGATCGCCGTGTTCAACCATGTGACCCAGACGGAAGCAGCAGTGTTTCCCCGACTGATGGTGACTTCCGGTGAGAACAGCAGCGCTGCAATCCTCGAGGTGTTCAGCTCCGAAGACGTCAAGTCATTGGTGGTCCCGGTCACCGGGTTTGCGGCAGCGCGGGCTTCGCGGATCAATCACACAGTTGTTCAGGACCTCGGACCCCAGATGCAACAGATCGCTTTCGCCGGAGCCGAGGTCGGTCAGGAAGCGACCTGGAGGTCAGCGATCGCCGCATTGGGTGGCGACTATGTCCGCCAACGTCTCGATGTCAGGTTGGTGGGCAGGGGATCCACGGGCACCGTGGCCGCCGCCTATCTGGGATCGGCGAAACAGATGATCGACCTGCGGACCTTCCAGGAGCATCTCGCGGAAGACACCACCTCTGAGCTGTTCTTCAAGGGTGCCCTTGCCCATCGGTCGAATTCGGTCTACACGGGGATGGCACGCATACACTCCAACGCCCGGGGATCCAGTGCGGATCAGGCGAACCGAGTGATCAAGTTGTCCGAGGATGCCTGGGCTGAATCGGTGCCGAATCTGGAGATCCACAACAACGATGTCCGCTGTGCCCACGCCTCCGCTGTGGGTCCGGTGGATCAGGATCAGCGATTTTATCTGGAGAGTCGTGGTGTGCCCACCAAGGCGGCCGAACGCTTGATCGTCGACGGCTTCTTCGATGACGCCCTGAGTCATTTTCCCGTTGCAGAAGCTGTGGCCCTTGTTTCAGGCCGCATCGATGAGGAGCTGAATCGCGAAGTCGCCCATCTGGAGGGTCATTCATGATCAGTGTGAGGATCGCCGCGCTCACAGACCTCGCTGAAGGTTCGGCGACGAAGTTCGACCTTGGAGAGGATCAGGTTGTGGCAGTGGTTCGAATCGACGATCAGGTGTATGTGATCGGCGATGTGTGCAGTCATGCCAACGTCTCGTTGTCCGGCGGCGAGGTTGATGAAGCCGAGTGCACGCTGGAGTGCCCGAAACACGGCAGCGAATTCGATCTGCGGTCAGGCGAACCCATTTCGCTTCCCGCAACGAAGCCGGTGCCGGCCTACGAAGTGAAAATTGTCGATGGTGATGTGTACGTGGAGCTCTCCCATGAGTGAGTTGGTGATTGAGGGGCTGCACGCACGAGTTGAGGAACGCGAGATACTGCGTGGGTTGTCGCTGACAGTCCGTTCCGGCGAAGTCCATGCCCTCATGGGTCCGAACGGCTCGGGCAAGTCCACTCTTTCCCATGTGCTCATGGGCAAGCCGGGATACGAAGTCACCGGTGGCACAGTCACCCTCGATGGAGTTGACCTGCTCGAACTGACCACGCCCGAGCGGGCCGCTGCTGGATTGTTCCTCGCCATGCAGTATCCGACGGAGGTGCCTGGAGTTGTCGTTGCCGAGGTGATGGAGGAGGCCTTCGTGGCCACTGGCCGGGACCCATCCGGTGTTCCGGCTCTTCTCGTCGAAGAGGCGGACGCACTCGGGATCGAACCTTCGTTGATTGAACGTTCCCTCAACGTTGATCTGTCGGGTGGTGAGAAGAAACGCAGCGACACCCTTCAGATGGCTGTTCTCGCACCGCGGATAGCGTTACTCGACGAGATCGACTCGGGGCTTGATGTGGACGCCCTTCGCTCCGTGTCACGTCGTGTGGAGCTGGCAACCTCAGAGGGTTTCGCCGGATCCGAGCCCCTGGGTGTGTTGGCGATCACGCACTACACGCGCCTGCTCGAGGAGCTGCATCCCGACTTCGTACACATCTTCGTGGACGGTCGAATCGTGGAGTCCGGCGGACCGGAGCTCGCGGACCGCCTGGAGGCCCACGGCTACGCCGCCTGGATCAACTGAGCTGCTGTGGCGAACCGGTCAGTCGGCCAGGGCTTCTTCGATTCCCTCTGCGAGGGTGTTCCACGACAAGGTTGCGCACTTGATTCGCACGGGGAACTTCACCACACCGCGAAGCGCTTCCAGGTCGCCGAGTGATTCGCCGGGCTGACCGGTGGGCATCGCCTCGTCGCCGTCCAGTTCGCCTTCGTGGATCGACATCATGGCCTTGAAGGATCTGGTCAATTCCCTGACCTCTGCCACGGTCTTTCCCACGATCGCTGCGGACATCATTGATGCCGACGATTGTGAGATCGAGCAACCCTGGCCGCCGATGCGAACTTGGGAGACCACGGCGTCTTCGCCGGCGGACTCGTCGTCGAGCTCGAGGTAGACAACTATCTCGTCCCCGCAAAGGGGATTGAATCCTTCCGCGCGGTGCGCAGGGGGAGTTTCGAGTTCGCCACGGTTTCGCGGACTGCGGTAATGATCGAGAATGATTTCCCGATAAAGGTCTTCGAGGTCTGACATCTGTGTGGCTCCGTGAGCGGTCGTTGGTTCAAATGGGGAAGATTTCAGATGGAGAAGAACTCGCCGGCGGCTTCGAGGGCGTCTCCGAGTAGATCAATGTCGTTGGTGTCGTTGTAGATGTACCACGATGCCCGGGCGGTGGCTCCGACACCCAGATACTTCATCAAAGGTTTCGCGCAGTGGTGGCCCGGACGAATGCACACGTGGCGCTGGTTCAGAACCTGCGACAGGTCGTGTGGATGAATGTCGCGGAAAGCCATGCTCATGACTCCGCCCCTTTGATCCGGTTCGGCGGGCCCGTGAATCGTGATGTCCGAGCCGAATCGCTCCGTGAGGGAGCGCATGGCGTAGGAGGTCAGCTGGATTTCATGGGCTCGGACGTTCTCCATGCCCAGCGATTCGAGGTAATCCACAGCGGCACCGAATCCCACTGCTTCGGCAATTGCAGGTGTGCCCGCTTCGAATCTGGCCGGCAGGCCGGCGGGGATGAATCCGTCGCGGCTGACATCCAGGATCATTCCGCCACCACCCAGGAACGGGGGCATGTCCTCGAGGATGTGCCTGCGGGCCCAGAGTGCGCCGATGCCGGTGGGGCCACACATCTTGTGGCTCGAGAACGCCAGGAAGTCGACGTCGAGCTCCTTCACGTCTGTCGGCATGTGAGGCACGGACTGGCAACCATCGAGGCAGACGAGGGCACCGCTGGCATGGGCTGCATCGGTCAGCAGGCGGATCGGAGGAATTGTTCCGGTCACGTTGGACATCGCAGTGAGGCCCAGCAGCTTTGCCCCATCGAGGATGCGATCAAGATCGCTCAGATCGAGCGTGCCGTCCTCGTCCAGATCGATCCAGCGGATCTCGAATCCCTTCTCGGCAGCCAGCTGTTGCCACGGAACGATGTTGGCGTGATGCTCGAGCTGTGTGAGCACGACCGCGTCGCCCGCACCGAGGTTCGCTGCTCCCCAGGATCGGGCCACGAGGTTGAGCGCCTCAGTGGCGTTCTTGGTGAAGATCAGTTCGGCCGAGTCCGTTGCCCCGATGAATCCGGCGATGCGCCGGCGCGCACCTTCCATGTCATTGGTGGCCGCCTCGGCAAGGTCGTAGGCGGCTCGATGCACATTGGAATGATCAAAGGCGTAGTAGTGATCCATTGCCTCGATCACCTGGATTGGCTTCTGGGAGGAGGCTGCCGAGTCGAGAAAGACGATTCCCTCCCGATTGGCGAACAGGGGGAAATCGGCGCGGATCTCCTCAGGACTCAGCGGATCTGCAGGAGCGTCTTTCACGCTGATATCCGCCATTGGTCGAACCCTTCGGTCTCCAGTCGTCTGGCCAGCTCCGGCCCACCCTGATCCACGATGCGCCCGTCGATCAGAACATGTACCACGTCGGGAGTGAGATAATCCAGGAGCTTCTGGTAATGCGTTATCACCAGAACTCCAAGATCAGACCGGTCCCGGCGGACCTCGTTGACGCCATCGGCCACAACCCTAAGCGCATCGATGTCCAGCCCGGAATCAGTTTCGTCGAGAATCGCGAAATCAGGTTCGAGAATGGCCATTTGGAGGATTTCGTTGCGTTTCTTCTCTCCGCCCGAGAAACCCTCGTTGAGGAATCGGTCGGCAAACGCCGGATCCATTCCCAGTCGTTCCATCCATTCCATGATCGCAATGCGGATCTCGAGCACTGAGAGGTCGATGCCCTTGCGTTGGCTCAGAGCCTGTCTCAGGAACTGCCGCACGGGGACTCCCGCGACCTCCTGGGGATACTGGAAGGCGAGGAACATTCCTTCCCGGCCGCGCATGTCCGGTGGCCATTCGGAAATGTCTTCACCCTTGTAGAGGATCTGGCCCTCGGAGACCGTGTATTCGGGTGAACCCATCAAGACGTTGGCCAATGTTGACTTGCCGCTCCCGTTCGGGCCCATCAGGGCGTGAACCTCGCCGCCGCCAATGGTGAGGGAGACACCATTGAGGATCCCGCCCGCGCCCGAATCGGCCTCAGTGGGAGCCGCGTGGAGGTCGATGATCTCGAACAAGGGGGCTTCGGGCATCCTCCCATTGTATTTGCACTACGCCGGTAGGGGAAACAGCACCCTTTCTTCGGGAAAGACAAAATGTCTTGACCGGTTCCGGGCAGGCGTGGGTACCGTGAGTGGAACCTTCGTGACCGGATGGGACCCGATATTGGTCTGGGAGGGCCGATGGAGCGGTTGTTGATCTTCTTCGTGGCCGGGGCGGTGGCTCAGGTGATCGATGGATCCCTGGGCATGGGCTTCGGTGTCATCGGCACATCAGTGCTGGTCGCGGGCGGCGCCAGTGCTGCGGCCGCATCAGCAGCCATTCACGGAGCCAAGATCGGTACTTCGCTGCTGTCCGGGACGGCACATTGGCGATTCGGCAACGTTCATTGGCGCACGGTCTGGCTCATGGGCCTGCCCGGCATGGTGGGCGGCTTTCTGGGTGCCTGGGCGCTTTCCAGCTTCGAAGGTGAGCACGTTGCACCCATCACGGCCATCATTCTTCTGATCCTGGGTGTACTCATGCTCGCCCGATTCGCGTTCGGAACCACACCCGCCGCGGTCGATCCGGGGGGAATTGGCCGCAAGGTCCTCATGCCGCTTGGACTCGTTGGAGGGATGATCGACGCCGTCGGGGGCGGAGGTTGGGGACCTCTCACCACACCAGTGCTGATCGGGCCGGCCAGGATGGAACCCCGCCTGGTGATTGGTTCGGTGTCAGCATCCGAGTTCTTCGTGGCTGTTGGCGCCACGGTGGG
>JAUXGW010000106.1 GCA_030621865.1 Actinomycetes bacterium | reverse complement strand
CGAGCCCTGAGAACCGAGCGCACCAATGATCTCGAATTCGATGTTGAGTCGAATGCAATGGCTGCGTTCAACGTGGATGGCGTTTACACAAACGGTGATCTGGAGTCCGGAATCGCCCTGACCGGCCAGGTGGCAGGGCGCATCGACAGGATCCGGCCGGTGGCTGACATCATCGACGAGACCGCCTCGGACTGCCTCACGGTTCTGGCACAACTCGCGGACACATACCGATAACCAGTTCTGGATGACTCAGTCAATGACGGAGTCAGGTGGCAGTGGGACCAGTCCTGGATGCCTTCCCGTGTGGCCAAGGGTGCAGCAGTGCTGGAACGTCGGATCGGATCCAACACCCATGAGGGCAAGTTGCAGACTGTTGGGCATGATGAAGTGATCCGCGGCGTCGATGTCCACGCTGTATCCAAGGTCAGCCAGTGAGGCGATTGTCAGTCGGCTGAGCGGATTGGTGCCGGTGTCCACGAACCCGGTCATCAGCTCGTTGCCGAACACGGCCTCGCGCCAGTGGCCCTCCCTCGTTCCTGGCCCGCCGGTGTTGGCCACGGGTACCGCTTCGGCCGCGTCGGCGCCGGTGAGGGTGGTGTATTCGGTCATCGCTCGAGGACCAACAAATGTCGGATCCATGGTTCCGGAACCAGCAAGAAGGAGTTTTGCCTTCCACAGGGTCCCGATCCCCAATACGTGCCCCATCTCATGGATGATCACATCCACAAGGTTTCCGTGGAGCTCCATGTTGGCGAGATCGCCGGTGTCGAACTGCATCATTCCGGTGGCAGGGATCATCGTGTCAGATCGAATCGCTACCGGTCCGGCCTGACCGAGGATCCCGTTGGGACCGTCGATCGCGATTCCCGAGGCGTCGATCCGCACGCCGTCGATCACATCGGACCCGACCTGCACCGGAGGAACGCTGGCCCTCAACAACTGCGACCAAGTGTCCGCCGCCTCATTGAACGCAGCCTGCTGTGCAGCCGTGAGCCCCGATCCGAACACCACGTCGATCGGATGCTGCGAAGCTTCCGCGGTGGTGATCAGGATTGCCCAGGCGTTCAACTCCCCGCCGTCGGCCCAGGCCTCGTCAACGATCGTCAATCGCCAGATTCCGTTGGGGGTTACTCCGTTGAGGGAGGAAAGTGACTCGGTCGGCCGGAAGGTTCCCACATATGGCGCCGATCCCTCCTCAATCGTGATCGGGGCAGCATCGGAGAATTGGGCTTCCATGTCGTCCCCGGACCGCCCCACCGACCTGGCGAGGGTTACTTGCTGACCGGTGGGTGCCGAGAGGACCACGACCAGATCCGATACCCATGTGTGATCGATGGCCACCGCCAACTGCACGTTCGTCACGGTGCCCGTCATCGCGGACACTTCGATCGGTGACTGCACGGCATTGGGGGCTCCGGCACTGATCCGGTGGTTCTCATAATTGCCGAACAACTCTCTCATGATGCCTCCGGGGCTCGTTTTTGTGACCTCAAGCGTACCGTCCGCTGCTGCGAATCCTGCTGAACCACTCGCAGTCCACACCGACTGAGAACCGCGCCCAGCTCCGGTGCACGCCGCCGTGGCTGGAGCCACCCGAATTTCTTGTGTTTGACTGGAGAACCCCTGGCCAGGGGCTGACGGGTGCCCTATCCCCGTCCGACCGCGGCACAAAGGACTCCCAGTGACCCAAATCGACGTGTACGCCGACATCTGGTGCCCATTCACCCACCTCGGACTCTCCCAGTTGGTCAGCCGGCGTGACGCACGGGATCTGCCGACAACGCTGCGGGTTCACCCGTGGCCCCTGGAGATCATCAACTCCGAACCACTTGGCGCAGACTTCGTCGCCGAGGAGATCGACGATCTTCGTTCCCAGGTTTCCCCCGACCTGTTTTCCGGTTTCCGAATCGACAGGTTCCCTGACACGACCTTGCCGGCCCTGGCATTGGCCGAAGCGGCGTACGACGTCGGCACGCAGGAAGGGGAGAGGATGAGTCTCGAGCTGAGGCAAGCTCTGTTCGAGGATGGCCGCGACATTTCCGATCCGGCCGTGCTGAGCGAACTCGCCGCCGCGGTTGGAGTGCCCGAAGTGAACGAGAGTCACCGCCGCCGAGTTGATGCTGCGCTTGCCGAGGGGAAATGCCGAGGCGTTGTGGGATCGCCTCACTTCTTCGCCGACGGGCAGGACTTCTTCTGTCCGGCACTTGACATCAGGAGGATCGACGGACGTCTGAAGATCACTCCGGACGCCTCCGCGTTCGAACAGTTCCTCCAGACATGCCTGAAAGGTTGAACGTGGCCGCCAGGTGACCGCAGCAGCCGACCGAGATGGCGGAAGCCCTTGTCCCGGCGTCCTCTGCGGAGTCGCGAACTCAGCCGTAGGCTCACAACATGCATGCAGTGGTACTGACCGCTCACGGTGGCCCGGAAGGTCTGGTTGTTCGTGACGACCAGCCAATTCCGAGTGCCGGATCCGGCCAGGTTCGGGTGGCAGTTTCGGCTTCATCGGTGAACAACACCGACATATGGGCTCGCGAAGGGGCGTATGGCGCTCCGGGGAATCCCGCCGCCATTGCGGGCTGGAGAGGTGTGCCGCTCACCTTCCCGAGAATCCAGGGGATCGACGCAGTCGGACACATCGACTCGGTTGGTGCCGGACTGGACGACTCGCTGCTCGACCGCAGGGTGCTGGTGGACCCTGCCATCCGGGGGAATCCCGAGGAGCCCGATGAGATCACCGGAGTGCTCGGATCCGAGATCGACGGTGCCTTTGCCGAATACCTGGTGGTGGACGCCGGCAGTGTGCACGATGTCTCACAAAGTCCGCTGACCGACGCACAGCTCGGTTGTCTGCCCACCGCGTACGGGACGGCGATGGGAATGCTTGATCGGGCCGAGATTTCGCCCGGCGCGAGGGTGCTGATCACCGGCGCGTCCGGAGGCGTGGGCATGGCGGCGGTTCAACTGGCTGCGGCACTGGGTGCAGAGGTCCTGGCTGTCTCCACCTCGGCCCACGTCGCGGAACTTCACGACTCTGGTGCATCAGCCGTTGTGGATCGTGAGGAGGACGTTGAAGCCCAGTTGCGATCTTTGGCCCCCGATGGCGTTGAGGCAGTGATCGATGTTGTGGGTGGTGACCTTTTTGATCTCTGGCCTTCGATTCTGGCCACGTATGGCCGGATCGTTGTGGCGGGAGCAGTCGCCGGGCCCGTGGTGTCTGTGGACTTGCGGCAGCTCTATCTGCGTCAGCGTCGAATCATCGGCTCAACGATGCATACCCAGCGGCAATTCGAACGTCTGGTTGATCTCGCGAACTCTGGCGCTGTGGACCCGTTGATTGCTGCTCGATTCCCCCTTGCCGACATGGCGGAAGCGCAGAACTACTTTCTGAAGAAGTCGGAAATGGGCAAGGTGGTCGTTGAAGTCCGTCGGGGCCCGAAGTGAGAGAAGCTGCCTACTGTCACACTCATGGATGCATACTCGTGGCCGACAGTGATTGCTGATGCTTTCACCACGAACGACATGGCGGAAGCGGCGACCGGCCGCGAGATCGAATTGGAGACAAGAGGCATGGAACACATGAGCAACAGCAGCATCGAAATCCCGGACCTGAGCGACAACGACGACATGAATCTGCCGGTTGCCGTCATCGGCGACACCCATGCCAGGCCGACACTGGCGCGACTTCTGCTGGCTGAACTGGAAGCCGCCGGAATGCTCTCCGGACATCGCTTGGTGTTCCTTGGTGACTACATCGATCGCGGCCCTGACGCCAGGGGGATGATCGACCTCTGTGTCGAACTGCAGGCCAAAGGCCACGTGATGTTGGCCGGCAACCACGACTTCGTGCTCGAGCGGGCGATGTTTGCCACCGAAGATCGTGAGGTATGGGCCGACCGTTGGAAAGCCAAATACGAGCGAGGACTGCTCGAGAGCTACGGCCTCATGCAGTCCGTTGGCTCAGGACTCGAATTGGCGGACGAACTGCACGAGGTCATGCCTCTCGACCATCAGGAGTTCCTCAAGGACCTGCCCTGGATATTCGAAAATGACACGGTCATTGCGATTCACGCCGGTCCCAATCCAGACACGGAATGGGATGTGCAGAGCGGTTCCCTCGCTGCGCAACTCAGTGCCAATCCACTGGGACCCGAGCAGCTCTTTCTGAAGCCCTTCGCCTTCTCCACCGACTATCTGATCGAAGGAAAGACACTCGTCACCGGTCATGCATCCGCTGAAACACCCTTTCTCGCTCCCGGTCGGGTGCGCGTTGACACGGGTGCCGGTGACTTCGATGGTCCCCTGACGGCATGGGTGAGCGACACCGACCGCCTGGTGAGCGTGGAGCAGTAGCCGCCTCCGGGGATTCGGCCCGCCCGGGTCACTTGCACAGTCATGCGCCCCATCACGATTGTGGGCGGGCACACTGGGTTTCGATGATTCTGAGTAGTCGGCGTGTTCCGCAGGTACCACTGCAGAACACGGCAAAGTGAGATGAGGTTCTTATGGCGAACGAGTGGCACAAGATTCTGGATCCCGATGAATTGTCGGAGGGTCGGGTCACCACGGTGACCGTGGGTAATCACTCGCTGGCAGTTACCCGCCACAACGGTGAGTTCGGCTGCCTGGACAACAAGTGTCCGCATCAGGGCGGCCCATTGGGCGAAGGGTCGATCGAGGAAGGCAAACTCCGCTGCCCGTGGCACGGATATGACTACGACCCGATCACCGGTCAACCTCCGCCACCATTCAATGACGCCCCTGAATCCTTCGAGGTCGAAGCCCGCCCCGATGGCGTGCACGTTTCGTTGCCCGAACCCACGCCACGGGTCCGCACGGTTTCCGATGACATGGTCGAAACGATGACCAACTGGGGCGTGGATGCCGTGTTCGGCATGGTGGGACACTCCAATCTGGGTTTTGCCGATGCCATGCGCGAGGCCGAAGAGCGGGGGACGCTGCGGTACTTCGGCGTGCGCCACGAGGGAGCGGCGGCATTCGCAGCTTCCGCCCACGGCAAACTCACCGGTCGCCCCGCCGCGTGCTTTGCCATCGCCGGACCCGGATCGACAAATCTCCTCACGGGTCTGTACGACGCCAAGGTGGATCGCGCTCCGGTACTGGCAGTTTCCGGCCAGGTTCCCTCCAAGGTGATGGGTCGAGGAGCATTTCAGGATCTTGACCTGACAGCCGCCTTCTCCGATGTGGCGGCCTACAGCCAGACGGTCCTGGCCGGATCAGATCATTCGGAGCTGATGACCCTCGCATGCAAGACGGCCGTGGTCGACCGGGATGTCGCGCACCTCGTGTTGCCGGACGAGGTTCAGGTGATGCCGTCGCAGGGATCGGTTTCCTCCCCGGAGGGCAGGGTTTCATCCAATCGCATTCTGCCGCCGCCTGACGTACTGCAGCGCGCTGCGGCCCGGGTGGCCTCTTCGGAACGGCCTCTGGTGATCGTGGGCGCCGGTGCGCGCGATGACATGGAGGCGATCATCTCCTTCGCGGAGAGCATCGGTGCGCCCGTGGCCACCACATTCAAGGCGAAGGGCCAGATCAGTGACCGACATCCCCTCGGGTGCGGCGTCCTCGGTCGAAGCGGCACTCCCATCGCCAGCTGGTTCATGAACGAGAGTGACCTCATCATCGTGTTCGGAGCATCATTTTCGAATCACACGGGAATCTCGGACTACAAGCCGATCATCCAGGTGGACTTCGATCCGATGGCGTTGGGCCGCTTTCATCCCGTGGAGATTCCCGTCCTTGGTCACGTTGGCACAACTGCGCTGGCCCTTCGCGAATCTGTTCCCGAGACGAACCGCTGCCAGGACCGCAGCGATGTGGTCGCGGAGCGCTGGCGGATCTGGCGGGACGAAAAGGCCGCCCGGAGAACCGACGATCGAGGAGAAGGCGTCGGCGCCGCATCGGTGTTTCACGTCTTGGGTGAGGCGCTCGATCCTGAGGCCGTTGTGTGTGTCGACGTTGGCAACAACACGTATTCGTTCGGCCGGTACTTCGAAGTGGATCACCAGACCGTGTTGATGTCCGGCTATCTGGGCTCGATCGGATTCGGATTCCCCGCAGCCATGGGTTGCTGGGCAGCGGTCGGAGGGCAGCGACAGATCGTGTCGGTATCCGGTGATGGTGGGTTTGGCCAATACGCCATGGAGATGACCACCGCTGTGAAATACGGGATGGACATCACCCATGTCCTGCTGAACAACGGTGAGCTCGGAAAGATCTCCAAGGAACAACGCTCGGCCGACCTGGAGGTCTGGCAGACCTCACTTCGCAATCCCGGGTTTGCCGAGTTCGCGGAAGTCTGTGGAGCCTTCGGCGTGCGAGTGTCGGATCAGTCAGAACTGGGCGACGCCCTCGGCAGGGCGCTGGCTCATCCGGGACCAGCATTGGTGGAAATTCATTCGGATGTGGTTCTGCTCTGATCTGGCGGGTGAGGCTTTTCTTGGATGATGAGGCCGACAGCGATCAGTACGAGGCGCTGAGGCAGATCTATCTCGGAGAGGTGGGCGGGCATCCGGCCAACAGCTATGCAGCGGCGATCCAGGAGGTCCTGGGGGTGGAATCGGCCGACATCAACCTTCAGCACTCGAAGAGCCGCTGGCGCATCGGAGTACAGGGGCGAGTTGAAGTCCGGGCATCGGAGGCAACAAGAGTCGATGGTCCGGTCACCTGCGGCATAAGTGGCGACCAGAATCCGGGTACCGAATACACCGCTGACCTCCTGAAGGTCACCGATGATCCCTTTGAATGGGAAGTCAGTGGCAAAGCCTCCTTCGTGGCACCGTTCAGTTACGCCGGCGGGGACTGAAAGAGCCGGATCCCCCGGCAGTGCATTCGGTAGCGTGGGTGCAGATCCAAAGGGGCACGTGTGAAATCTGGAACTGACCGGAGCCGGAAATCGTTGGGCGCATTGATGCTGAGCGCAGGTGTGATGCATTTCGCCAGACCCAAGTTCTATGAAACCCTGATCCCGGAATCCCTGGGGCATGCACGCAGCTGGGTTTACGGCAGCGGAGCTGCAGAACTCGCGGCCGGCGGGCTTCTCCTGAATCCAAAAACATCGAGGATTGGAGCGTGGGCGGCGATCCTGGTGCTGATCGGAGTGTTTCCCGCAAACGTGAAGATGGCTCTCGACGTGGGCCCGCCCAGGGATGTGAAGAGTTGGGGGATCTGGATCCGATTGCCCGTGCAGCTGCCTCTGATCCGCTGGGCACTGCGACACACAGCGGAGTCCGAGGCCTCGTCCGCCGAGTCGTGACCTGAGAGGCGGCAAAGCCGCCTACCAGTTGAGGCTTCCCGCTCAGTATCATTCCCGGGTGCGGTTCAAGTCGGGCGACAAGGGAGAGCGGGGCGCGGGCGCGGTCCGCGTCCGCCGACGAGTTGGCGTGGCGGCCCTTCTCGTCGCGGTGCTGGCTCTGTCCGCTCCGGTCGACGCCGGGGCTCAGGCGGATGCGGAAACCGGCACCACGCAACCGCCGGTTGCCGAAGGTACGACCTCCGAGACTTCATCCACGACAAGTTCTTCAATTCTGGCTGAGGATGAAACGACCACGTCCGCACCCGCACCCGCACCCAGGAAGCAGGAGAAACTGATTCCTCCCCCGATAGACATCGCCTCGCTCGACGTGCTCCTCGAGGATCGTCGGGCCGCTGCTGTGAAGGAGGCCACGGTCATAGCTGAAGCTGCGAATGCCGATGCGAACGTGGTGGTGGAGAAGCGTCGCGCGGAACTCCTGGATCTGCTTGTCCGGATTCCGCCGGCGGATGAACTCGTTGCGAGCACAGCCGGCGCCGAGGTGAGTGCCGCTGAGCTGCTCGAGACCAGCAAGGCGCTGCTTGGTGAGGTGGCGGTGGAGTCCTACCAAATGGCGGTCACCGGCAACGACGCAATTCTCAAAGGTCGGGCAGCAGCGATATCCAGCGACGACGGTTATCAGGACTTCGTCCGTGTCACGACGTTCGGTGAGGCGGCATGGGCATCCCTGCTCGAGCGGATACGCGCCGCAGAGGAAACGCTGAAAGTCGCCCGGGATGCCGGAGCCGATGCGGTGAAGGCGCGCGAATCCCTCGAGCGAACAGCCGGGTCCGCTGCTGCTGACTTCGATGATGCCGAACGACACGCGGCAAGCGTGAAGAGTTCCGGTGATGCATCCATCGAGGAAGCCGGTAGAACGGGCGGGGAACTGGCGCTTGGTGAATTCGGCCCGACAATCCTCGGCGAGACGATCGTGAGTGCCGAGGACATGGCTGCGTTCGTGGCACAGCGCGGCAGGTACAGCCCTGCGATTGATCCCCTGGAACTCGCCGGTTACTACGTTCTCGAAGGTACGGCGGAGGGCGTCAGAGG
>JAUXGW010000274.1 GCA_030621865.1 Actinomycetes bacterium | reverse complement strand
CCGGCGGAGACCACCACGATCCACTCCGGTGTCATGGGATCGGCGAGCGGTTCGCTGAGCACATCCGAGAGGTGCGCAGCGAGTTCGTTGAGGTCATCTGCTGCATCAATTCGGAGCACAAGGAAAACGTATCAGCGGCATGTGACACCAGATTGCGGGCCATGTTCGGAACCAGCACGCAGGAAGCGTCGGTACACTTCGCTCCGGAATTGATGCAGGTGAAGGGTGCAGCGTTGATCTTCGAGGGCGACTACGGACGCGACGGCGCTGTTTGTGTTCGCCAGCCGTTCGATGCCGAGCACATTCGCCTTCCGGAAGCAGCAGCCCTCCGGGAGGAGAGGCCCCTGCTCCCGCAGATGCTAGGCAGCCAGACCCACGATGAGGGCAGCACCCCAGACCATCAGGCCGGCGCCGAGCACCTTGGTGAGGGTGTCGCTCGGAACGAGTTTCTCGAGCAGGACCACCGCCGCAACCAGGGCGATCCACCAGAGGTTCATCACCCCGAGCACGAACAGCAGCGCCATGAGTGCCCAGCAGCATCCGACGCAGAGTGCTCCGTGGCGCAAACCCATGATCACCGCACCGCGTGGACCGGGCCGCCACTCGCTGAGGAGAAACCCGAGCGGAGTCCGGCACTGGCGCAGACATCCATCCTTGATCCCGGTGAACTGATAGGCACCGGCGGCGAGCAGCAGTCCGCCACCGAGCCATCTGCTGGTGGAAACTCCCATCGGGCTGACGAGAGCCGCGTCATGCAAGGCCCATTGGGCGCCCGTCGCCAGCGCGGCGAAACCGCTCCAGGTGATCAGGTACCCGAGGACGAACAGCGGTGTGGAACCTTGAACTCCGGGTTTGTCCGAGTCGATCGTGGTGGCATATGCACTGATCATCGGCGAAGCCGACGGGAGCATCATCCCGGCCATCATCACTGCCCACATCGTCCACATGAACAACACGTCCCGACCTGTCCAGGCCGAGGTCATCGGCATGGCGAAGGTTGAACCCATGTCGCCCATGCGAGCGCTGAGCAAGAGGAGGTAGGCCCAGGACAACGCGGTGATGACCACGAGTCCCAGGGCAACCCGCCGCCGAGTCCTGTTCGGCGGCGGGTTGAGCACTGCAGTCATCTCAGCCCTCGTATGCGAAGGGAGAGAAGAACCCGTTGGTTTCTGACAGCTCCCACTTGTAGCCGTGGTCGGCGAATCGCATGTGTTCCGTGCGGGCCGTGACCACTTCATAACCGGGCGCAATGGCCAGCGGATGATTCTCAACCGTGACCTGGGCGCCGCCCTGACCTGCCATCGCGGCGATCTTCACGTCGGCGATGTCGCCGATCCGGATTGACCGTGACGAATCGTCACCGGAGAACGTGATCGGTGCGACAGCCACTCCGGCCACCTCGCCGATGTGTGCGGCCAGAGCCCCGGGGTGACCACCGGCCGCTCCGGAGAAGATGGCGCCGAGAGCTTCTTGCTGCTTCTCGGAGGCCTTGTCATCCATGTACAGAGCCACTCGCCAAGGTGTGGTGGCCATGTTGCCGGGGGAGTCAACGGCCAAGGCCACGTTGAGACCATCGAGGCTCTGCCCTTCGTACTCTCCGCTGTCGATGTGCCATGCCACCAGTGCCGTGCATTCACCGGTCGTGGGTGGACCCAGGAACACACAGGGGCAAGCTGCCTCGCAGTTGCAGGCTTCGAAGTAACTTCCGGATACTTTCCAACTCATCGTTGTGACCTCCGTCTTGATTCAGGTGGCAATGACACTCTGTCCAGCCACCTCTGACAGATGATGAATGACCGGCCCTGCAACCATCTCGCAACGCGCTTGCAGATTTCGCCGATATTTGCAGGAATCTTGCAAGCGGTCTGCGGAAGACTGTCCAGATGATCGGATCGCCAGAGCTTCAGGTTCTCGGAGGACTTGAACTGCGCGTCAACGGGGAATCGATTCCGCTCGGTGGACCGAAGGCCCAACAGTTGCTGTCAGTGCTCATCGTGCACCGTGGAAATCCGGTGTCCTCCGATCGTCTGATCGAGGCGCTCTGGGGTGATGAGCCACCCAAGTCCGCCACCGCGACGGTGCAGAGCCAGATCTCGCGCCTGCGCGCCATCCTGCCTGCGGAATTCGCGATCGCCCTCGACTCCGCCGGGTATCGACTGGATACTCCCTCGGACGGTGTGGATTCGCTCTGTTTCGAGGCGCTGACGGCCAGATGTCGAAACCTCGGAGCCGGTGATTCCGTACCGTTGCTCGAATCAGCCCTCGCCCTGTGGCGCGGGCCGGCGTTCGGACACAATGCAGACCTCCCAGAGGTGCACGGCGAAGCGGTTCGTCTCGACGAGCTTCGGTTGGTTGCCACCGATGAATGGGCGGAAGCGCGGGTTGCAAGCGGTGATCCGGCGTCGATGGTCGGTGAACTCGAGTCGTTGGTGAGCCGGCATCCACTCCGGGAGCGTTATTGGCGACTGCTGATGTTGGTGCTGTACCGCACCGGTCGACAGGGGGAAGCGCTGCGACGAGCGGATGAATTCCGGAATCGGCTCAGCGAAGACCTCGGGCTCGATCTGCCGCCTGAGATCAGCGAACTAGAGGCGCTGATCCTGGCCGACGATCCCTCTCTGCGTCAGGCGGTGAATCCCCCGATGGAGCGGCGGGCCAACAAGATCCTCGCTCCACAATTGTTGGGGATCACGTCGTTCATCGGTCGCGACCCCGACGTGTCCACTCTCTCGGTTGCCCTTCGGGATCAGCCCGTGATGACGGTGACGGGACCCGGGGGAGTCGGCAAGACGAGACTGGCAATGAGGGTCGCAGCGGCTCTCATGGACGAGTTCGACGAGGGTGGCACCGTTGTCGAACTCGGTCCCCTGAGGGATCCGGCCGGTGCCGCACTGGTCATCGCCCACGCACTCGACATACAGCAGCGTCAGTATCGGACGCTCGAATCCACGATCGAAGACCATCTCGCGGAGAGAAACTGCCTTCTCGTCCTGGACAACTGCGAACACGTCACCGACACCATCGCTCCACTCGTTGACCGTCTTCGCACGTCGTGCCCCCGACTCAGGATTCTCGCCACAAGCCGGGAGCCCCTGGGCCTGGCGGGGGAGTACGTCGAGGTTCTCGATCCCCTGTCGCTACCCGCTGAGGATGCATTGACCGCTGAGGAGATCCGGGATTCCGCGGCGGTGGAACTCTTTGTGTCGCGCGCCGCGGCAGCAACGCGCGGATTCACGCTCACCGATGACAACGCAGCGGTGGTTGTCGACATCTGT
>JAUXGW010000108.1 GCA_030621865.1 Actinomycetes bacterium | reverse complement strand
CGGTCATCCCGACTGGTTTGATCAGCCGTACTTGACGAGATTCTCGGCCATGATCCAGCCGAATGCCACGAGGCAGTCGCCTTCGTGTCCGGTCATGCCTTCGAACAGGACTCCGCGGTCTTCATACTGTTCTTCCTTGGCCGGAAGGTGATCAAACACCAATGGCAGTCCACCGTCACCCTTGACGGCAAACGCCTTGTCGTCGTACGCCGACGTGGAAACACCGAAGCGTTTGGCGAGTCGCCGTCCCCAAGCTCGCTCCTCGCCGCTCGCCCTGAGATCCGGTCGGGGAACGACGTCCTCAAGTGGTTTGTAAGCCTCGAACCCGCCGGGAGAGCAGATACGGGTGCCAAGGAGAACGTCCTCGTCGGGAAATGCCATCAGCGCCCGGCGGAAATTGTCGGCCACGATCGCCCGCATCACGGTGGACCGCTTGGAGTTCCGCTTCACCGAAGCCATGCCGATCAGCACACATGGAGTGCCACCAATACGTTCGAGCGTGGCGAAGGAGAATCCGCGCAGGTGATTTCCCTCATGGGCACGGGTGACGAGAACCCATGCCTCCGCCTGTTTGGACAGCTCACCGATCTCATGTGGAATCCCGCCATCGGTACACAGATCGGCCATTTCAGCCAGATCGGCGTCGCCGAGTGAAGTGCAGTCATTGGTGTTGACCTGCAGCGCCATGTTGCTCCCCTGAAACGGTAAATGAGGCAGTAAATCGGTGTATCCAGTCCAGTCCAAACAGGGCGGCCTGCGCAAACTGAGCAGAATTGCCCCATCCGATCGGGATCAAGATGGCATCCCGGTGGAGCTGAATCAGCGCACGACGGCCGACGATCCCAGCAGGACCTTCAATTCGCCGACCAGACCTCCCGAGACATTCACCCGCGTGTCGTCGTTGAGGCGCAGTATCTGTCCCTCCTCGAGGAGAATGTGCACTTCCGACTGGCCCGGGAACTCCGAAAACAGCGATTTCATCTGACCGATCGTGTTGTCATCAAGTCGATGGGTGGGGAACTTCAGCCTCAGCGGCGGATCATCCTCCACTTCCAGGTCAACGAGCTCGAGGTCCACGGCGATGAGTTTCGCCGTGTCGTCACGGGTGTCGATGCGGCCATTCAGCATGATCACCGTCTGGTCCTGGAGCATGTGCCCGACCAGGCTCATCGTCTTGGGGAACACCATCACCTCGATGGACTTGTCCAGGTCTTCCAGGGTCAGCACCGCCATCAGGTCACCCTTGCGGGTCCACTTTTTCTGGAGTCCGGTGATCACACCACCCACGGCCACGCGGGAGCCGTTCTCGCGGTCAAACAACTCTGAGACAGTGCAATCAGCCTTGCGGCCTATGACCGACTCCAAACCCATCATGGGATGGTCGGACACGTACAGGCCCAGCATCTCGCGCTCGTTGTGCAAACGTTCCGTCTTGGCGAACTCGACGTCGGGTATCTCCACTCGATCGTCGAAGGTCGGGCCGTCATCTCCCTGCCCGAACAGTGACATCACTCCCATGTCGTGCTCCTTGCGGCGTGCCACGTAGGAGTCGATGATCTGCTCGAAGACCTGAAGCAGACCCTTGCGGGGATGGCCGACGGAGTCGAACGCGCCGGCCTTGATCAAGGACTCCACCGTTCGCTTGTGGAGCACCTGGGTGTTCACCCGGCCGCAGAAGTCATAGAAGTCCGTGAATGGGCCGCCCGCCTCGCGTTCCTCGAGGATCAGACTCACCAGCCCTTCGCCCACGTTTCGTACCGCAGAGAGTCCGAAATGGATTCGCGGGTGATCCGTGTCGGTTGAGTCGGGGAAGAAATCCGATCGGGAGTGATTCACGTCGGGAACCACAACCTCAATCCCCATCGAACGGCACTCAGCCAGGTAGACCGCCGCCTTTTCGAGCTTCGTCTTCACCGAGGTGAGCAGTGCCGAAAGGTATTCCGCCGGGTAGTTCGCCTTCAGATATGCGGTTTGGTACGAGACGAGGCCGTAACCGTACGAGTGGGATTTGTTGAACGCATAGTCGGCGAACGGTTCGATGATCCCGAACCACTCCTCACCGAGATCCGTTCCGTACCCTTCCGTGTCGCAACCCTCGATGAACTTGACCCGTTCCTTTGCGATCAGTTCCTTGTCTTTCTTTCCACAGGCCTTGCGCAGATTGTCGGCCTCGGCCAGGGAGTATCCCGCAAACTTCTGCGCGATACGCATGATCCCTTCCTGGTAGATGCACAGGCCATATGTGTCGCCGAGTATCTCCTTGGCGTCAGGATGCAGGTACTCGATTTCCTGACGACCGTTCTTGCGGTCCGCATAGTCGGTATGCATGTTGGCCGCCATCGGCCCCGGCCGATAGAGGGCCACCAACGCTGCCACGTCGTCGAAATCGGTGGGTGCCAACGATTTCATCAGGGTCCGCATCTGCGTACCCTCCAACTGGAACACTCCAATGGTGTCCGCCCGTTGGAGTAGTTCGTAGGTGGGAGCGTCGGAGAGGTCAACCCGGTCGATGTCCACGTCGATTCCACGGGTGTCCTTGATCAACGCGAGAGCGTCCGTGATGACGTCCAGGTTCCGCAGACCGAGGAAGTCCATTTTGAGGAGTCCCAGTTCCTCGACCCCGTTCATCTCGTACTGGGTCACCACCGGAGCATCCGCGGGATCCATCCCCGCCGACGGTTTCCGCTGGATCGGGAGGTATTCGGTGAGGGGTTCCTTGGTGATCACAACCGCTGCGGCGTGAATCCCGTCCTGTCGCCGCAGGCCTTCGAGGCCCCGAGCCAGATCGATTACTTCGTGAGCGTCACTGTCGGCGGTGTACATGTCGCGCAGCTCACCGGCCATCTTGTATCCGTCCGCATACTTCTCGTTTTCGTCCAGGCAGGCGTGCAGGGGAGTGTCCCGACCCATGATCGGATCCGGGACAGCCTTGGAAATGCGGTCCCCGACCGAATATTCCTTGCCGAGGACCCGTGCCGAGTCCCTGACGGCAGCTTTGGCCTTGATGGTTGAGAACGTCACGATCTGCGCAACCCGGTCCCTGCCGTAGCGCTCCGCCGCATAACGAATCATCTCGTCGCGGTATCGGGAGTCGAAGTCCATGTCGATGTCGGGCATGGACACGCGGGAAGGATTGAGGAATCGCTCGAACAGCAAGTCGTACTTGATCGGATCGAGATCGGTTATCTCCAGGCTGTAGGCGACCGCGCAACCGGCTGCGGAGCCGCGTCCTGGTCCAACCCGTATGCCTGCCTTGCGGGCATGCTGGATCAGATCCCAGGTGATCACGAAATACGAGCTGAAGCCCATGTCGCCGATCACCTTCAGTTCATAGGCCAGTCGCTCCACAGCTGCATCAGGAAGCTTGTCGCCCCAACGCTTCCGCGCTCCAACGAAGGTGAGGTGTTCGAGGTACTCCGCATCCGATGCAAATTGGTCGGGAAGCGGGAAGTTGGGTAGTTGAGGCTTGCCGAACTCGATCTCGACATCGCAGCGCTCTGCTATCCAGAGCGTGTTGTCACAGGCCGATTCCGCACCGCTGAACAAACGCCGCATCTCCGCCGCGGTCTTGAGGTAATGCTGATCTCCATGGAACTTGAAGCGATCCGGATCCGACATCAACGCGCCGGTCTGCACACAGAGCAGGGCATCGTGTGACACCGCATCACCCTGGCTGACGTAGTGGCTGTCGTTGGTGGCCACCAACGGCGCCTTGATCCTCTTCGCGATCTCGAGCAGTTGGGGATTCGTGGTGTGCTGTTCGGGAATCCCGTGATCCTGAATTTCCACGAACAGATTGTCCCGGCCGAAAATGTCCTGAAGGCGGGCTGCTTTCCGCAATGCGGCGTCAAAACCTTCGTTCATCAGCGACTGCAGAACGTGCCCTCCGAGGCACCCCGTGGTTGCGATCACTCCCTCGGAATGCTCTTCCAGAAGCTCCCAGTCCACTCGGGGTTTGTAGTAGTAGCCCTCCATGAAGGCCCGACTCGCCAGTTGGATCAGGTTCTTGTATCCGGCGTTGTTCTCCGCCAGAAGGGTCAGGTGGTAATAGAGCTTGCGACCGCCCTCCGTCTCACCTCCGGTGTCATCGTCCCTTCCCCTTCGCGATGGCCGCTCGGAACGGGTGTCGTGAGCCATGTAGGCCTCGGTGCCGATGATCGGCTTGACCCCCTGGTCCCGGCATTTCTTGTAGAAGGGAAGGACCCCGTACATGTTTCCGTGATCGGTGATTCCCATCGCTGGTTGGCCATCACGGCGGGCCGACAACACGGCATCATCGATGCGCGCCGCCCCGTCGAGCATCGAATACTCGGTGTGTTGATGCAGATGTACGAACGAATCAGGCACCAAACGCCTCCCAGAGGATCACAACGGTGTCATTAGCGAGTATCGCGCGAAATCCGCGGCCGAATGTCCCCCCACATCACACAACTGCTTCGAATGCTTCCGAAGCAGTGAAATTTCAGGTGTTGCGGGCGATCAGGAGCGGCACGTACACCTCATCGGCGGTCATGGATCCGTGCCGGCCAATGAGTTTGAAGGGCCCGGTGTCCGACGGATCCTCGAATGCCACGGGTTCGCGGCAAACAAGGGCCACATCGCCCAGTCGGGCGGCGGCAGCCGGTTTCACTGCCGGGCCGAACCATTCCTCGTCGATCATCTGATCTGCTGTGACCACCCACGCCACATCACCGTGCAACTCGGTGGCTGCCTCCAGCAATGACGACACTGCCCCGGGCTCAGCGTGGAGCCATCTGAATCGGCCTTCACCCGACTGGGCTGCCACGTGGCTCATCACCGCCGGAGCAGGTGGGATCACGTTGTCTCCGCAGTCCACCTGGCCGTGGTCTGCGGTGATCACCAGCGCAGCACCCCGGGGAAGGTTGTCCACGAGGTACTCAACCATTCGGTCGATGAATATCATCTCTGCGTCGAACACCGCGTGCAGCCCGTATTCGTGGGAAACCTTGTCGATACCGTCGTAGTAGCCGTATACGAAGGGTTCGCCCAGGTCGAGTTGGTGCAGGATTTCCGACACCATGGTGGATGGCATTCGGTAAGGCACATGCCGGCAACTTCCCAGATGAGCTCTGCTGAAGCCGCTGTCACGAAATTCCGCCCGCACGACGATCGGTGGTCGCTGCCCTTCAAATGCCACTCCCGTCTGCACTGACTCGGGCGGATAAGTCTCGCGTGCGTCACCTCGCGGCGTTCCCCAACGCAACACGTTGAGGATCTGACTGTCATCCATCTGCATCCGGTAACCGATCAGCCCGTGTTCACCCGGGGGCAGTCCCGTGGAGATGGACGTGAGTGCCGTGGCCGTGGTGGTGGGTGCAACGGTGGTGATTCGCGCTGCCGCCATGCGAGGCAGTCCTTTCAGGATCCCCAACCGGTCCTGCAACTGATTCCAACCCAGTCCGTCCAGAACCAGGAGCACCACCTGTTCCACGCCTTCCAGGGAGCAGGGAAACCAGTCCGGCAGATGATCTGGATCCACCACCAGCGGCCTCATCACATTTGTGGTGCAGGGTCCCCCGTAGTCGGGAAGAACCAGATCGTTGTTCACTGATCTCCACGCTATCCACCTGAGGGTGCCCAGTCAGTAATGCCTGCCCGATCCCCTCGGCACACCTCTGGGCAAGGAGCAACCCACCGCATCCGCGGGATTGCCTACGATTGACTCCGTGAAGGTGTCCACCCGTGGTGACTATGCGAGCCGTGCCCTACTTTCTTTGGCATTGCATGATGAGGACGGACCGACGTCCGTGCGGGACATCGCCGAACGCACCGCGTTGCCGCAGCCCTATCTGGAACAGATTCTGCTGGCACTCAAGGGTGCCGGCCTGGTGAAATCCAAGCGAGGTGTTGGCGGCGGCTACACGCTCGCCAGAGCACCGGAGGACATCAACCTGGCCCAGATTGTTTCCGCGGTCGACGGTCCGATACAGGCCGGAGATTTTGGTCAGCCTCACACCGACGGTGCGTGCGACCACGAAGGTCAGTGTGTGCTGCTGGCGATCTGGGCGAACGCCGGAGATGCAATGCGGGAACTTCTGGCCAACTTCACCCTGCTCGACCTGAGTGAGATGACCGCCGGCGAACAACCCTGGCCGGGAGAGTAACCGCTCAACTGAGCCGCGCAAGCGCCGCTGTGAAGTCCGGCGGATCTGGAGCAACGAACTCCATCCACTCCCCCGTGGCCGGATGCACGAAGCGCAGAGCAGCCGCGTGGAGCATGGGACGCCCGACATCAAGGGTCTGCCTGGCACCTCCGTAGGTGATGTCGCCGACAACCTGATGGCCGATGGACGCCATGTGAACGCGAATCTGGTGAGTCCGGCCGGTTTCCAATTCACAGGAAACCAGCGATGCAGCAACCGGATCATTGAATTGTTCCAGCACTTCATAGGAGGTCCTCGCCTCCCGGCCGTCCATTACCACCGTCATGCGCAGGGGATCCCGCTTCGAGCGCCCGATGGGTGCATCGATGATTCCGTGCCTGTGGTTGGGGTGACCCCAGACGATCGCTCGGTAAAGGCGGTCGATCGAATGGGAAGACAGTGCCTCCACCAGCGCTTCGTGAGCCTCCTGGGTTCTGGCCGCCACCAGCAAGCCGGTGGTGCCCTTGTCCAGTCGGTGGACGATCCCCGGTCGTTCCACGGCGCCGACGGAAGCCATCTCCGGATACCGGGCAAGAAGGCCGTTGACCACGGTGCCTGTGGCCTGACCGTGCCCGGGATGTACCACCTGGCCCGCGGACTTGTTGAGAACCACGATGTCATCGTCGGAATGAATCACCGACAACTCAACCGAGTCGTCGGCCTCCGGAGCCGGCGTCTCACGCACAGGCTTGCGTGCCAGTTCCACCAGGTCCCCCTCGATGACCCGATTACTCGGTTTCGTCACCGCAGTCCCGTTCAGGCGGACATCTCCGGCCCTGATCAGCCGGGATGAATCTGCCCGGGAACAGTCCGCAATCAGGGAAACGACTCGATCCACCCGTTCGCCGTCCAGAGCGGCGGGAACAAAGTCTTCGATCCTGGTGTCTTCGATCTCGGTCACGCCCGGGTTGGATCGATTTCTGGTTCGCCCTGGTCTTTTCCAGATGGTTCGCGGAGTCCGAACAGGACCAACGCAATGCCGCCGCAAACGATCGCCGCATCGGCCACGTTGAACACCGGCCACCAGCCAACATCTATGAAGTCCACGACCGCACCGCTCATGAGGCCATCCTCTCCGCCCGAGTTGCCTCGGAAGGCACGGTCCAGGATGTTGCCGAGGGCTCCGCCTATGACAATGCCCATCAGGATCACCTGAGTGCGCGAGGTCGCCTTCGAGGCGAACACCACCAGCGCAACCGAGATGCCGATGGCCAGCAGGGCAATCCATGGCCCGGCCCCGGATCCGCGGGAGAAGGCCATGCCAGTGTTCTCGGCGTAGCGAAGACGCAGGGATCCGATGAGTTCGATCACTTCCCCGTCGCCCAGGGGAGGCCACGCGAGTTTCCGGACGGCCCACGTCTTGGTCAACTGGTCCAGAAGCAGAACTGCAGCGACAGCAGCTCCAAGGAAGATCCACCAACCTTTGACCGGGGACTCAGCGTCGTCGGAATCCGGATCCAGAAATCCCGGGGACTCGGATGCGTCACTGCGCTGAGGGTCCTTCGACTCTGAGTCCGGTGCGGACTCCATCTCATCGTCTTTCTGGGTCTGGGTCATGGTCTTCGAGTGTCATGGTCTTCCAGTGTCACGGTGTTCGAGTGTGACGGTCTTCGAGGAGCCGGGACTCCGGATATCACCGGAAGCTGCGGGTCTTGTACTCAACTCGCTCGCGCGCCCACGGTATCGCCTTGAGGCGTTCCTTCGGGATCTGCTCACCGGAGTATTCGCAGATTCCGTAGACACCCTTCTTGATGCGGCCAAGCGCCGCATCGATCTCCTCGATCGTGTCGCTCGCCTGGGCCGCACGTGCCAAACGCATGTCTCGTTCCACGGCGAGGGTGTCACCCTCACCCGACTCATCATCGAACTGGACATCGCCGGGTTCGCGATCCCGGGTCAGGGAATCAGCCTCTTCCAGCAGTGACTTGGCCTGACCGGAGAACGTTGCCCGTTCCTCTTCCAGAGCCGTCTTCTGGGACTTGAGGAACGTGGCGTCGTATGGCGACTTGGTCAGCGTCTTCTTCTTGGCTGGTGCCTTCTTGGCGGGAGCCTTCTTGGCCGGTGCCTTCTTGGCCGGTGCCTTCTTGGCGGGAGCCTTCTTGGCCGGAGCCTTCTTCTTGGCCGGTGCCTTCTTGGCGGGAGCCTTCTTGGCCGG
>JAUXGW010000282.1 GCA_030621865.1 Actinomycetes bacterium | reverse complement strand
GGGAAGTGGCCGACGGTGGTTGCCTGGGAGTGCACTCAACCGAGGTGGATGACGGTGACGGGCCGATCGCCGCAGCGGATCTGCCGCGCGACGATCCGGAGCACGAACCGTTCCTGGATTTCTACCGACAGATCGGGATATCGGAAGACTTCTACTGGTTCACCCTGTCTGCCGCTCCACCGTCGGGGATCCATTATCTGACCCCGGAAGAGATGGTGAGGTTCGATGTCACCACCGAGGATCCACCGCAGGAGCCCTGCGAGCTGCCTGACGACCCGGGGACGGGCTGACCTCAAAGAGGTCTTCCGGGATCCATCGTGGTTCGAGGCTCTGATCAGTCTCCGAGAAGTCAGTCCCCGAGAAGCTCGGCCACGATTTCAGCAGCCGGCTGGCGCCCGGAAATACCGTCGACCGATGTTCCGGCGTACAGAGCCGTTGCTCCGACGTCTCCGCTGAAGTCGGTGGTGGGCCAGGTGATGGAGAATCGCGGCACCGGGACTTCCCCCGTCGGTGTGCTCACGTGGCCCACTTCGTCGGCATCATTCGATTCCACCGCTTCGATCGAAGATCTCAAAACCCGGTGAGGAGCATCGGGCCATCCCTCACCGAACACGATGGTCATCTCGGTGTCATCTGCGGATGCATCGATCAGGCGATCCACGAACTCCGGGTGGGCATGGGACTCTTCGGCCGCAAGCAACCTGGTCCCCACCCGAATCCCTGCCGCGCCGGCATCGAAGGCGGCCTCGGCATCGGCACGTGTTCCGATTCCACCGGCTGCCAGCACAGGAACGTCCAGGGCATTCACGGTTTCGGAGATGACATCGGCGAGAGGTTTTACCGCTGCCACGTGCCCACCCGCCTCGACACCCTGGATCACCACGTAGTCACAACCCATCTCCTGTGCCGCTCGTGCATCTGCGACGGTGCCGACCTGCCAACCGACAACGGCGCCTCCGCTCTGGCCGCGTTGAACCAGGTCTTCGGTGGGTTCCGCCCAGAACAGCTCCACCACCCGTGCTCGCGCTCCGGCGGCCTCCATCGCTTCGGGCAGCGAGAACGGCACGATGAAGTTCACGCCGACAGGGCCATCCGAAAGCCGGGAGAACCGGTCGAGCATCGTGTCGACACCATCCGAGCCCTGCCCGGATCCAGGGAGCATTCCCAGGGCGCCGCAGTTGGATACAGCAGCGGGAAGCCCCACATCGTCAGATCCGCCGAACCCGGACAGTTGGAGGGGACGGTCGCATCCGACCAGATCACAGAATGTCGTGGGCAGCATTCCCGGACCCTACAGGCGATCACTGCCGGTTCAGCACCGACGCCACTGCGACTCCGCCGATGACCAGTGCCGTGCCGGCCAGGAATCGGGGACCGAACGGTTCGTCCAGGATCACCACAGCCAAGGTGGCAGCAACGGCGGGCTCCAGCAGTGTCACTGCGGCCACTGCGCGGAGATTGAGGGTCCTCAGCGCGGCTCCGAGGAGGACGTAGGCAAGGGTCAAAGTGGCCAGACCCAGGTAGAGCATCGTGATTGTGGTGGTTGGCGATCCGAGGACGTCTCCAGCGGATGCGGCTGCGACCGGGAACAGCAGCAGGGCTCCACCACCCATGACCGACGACACCGCCGGGAGGGTTGGTCGGTCCAGCATGAGTTCCTGAAGACTCAATCCGATCACACCGAACGCGGCCCCCGAGAGCACGGCGAGCAGGAGACCTGCCGGCGACACCTGCACGGCCCCGGTACTCAGAAGTGCGATTCCACTCAGTGCAATCAATATCCCGAGTACCCACTGAGGTGAAGGTGTCTCCTTCGAGCGAACCCACTGGATTGCTCCGGCTGTGACCGGCATCGAGCCGACGGTGACGAGCGTTCCCAGCGCCACTCCGGTTCGTTCGAGCGCACCGAAGAACGCGAGTTGGTTCACCGGAACCGCCAGGGCTCCCACACATATCCATCCCAGCTTCGATGTGTAGCGCCACGGTGATTGCCCGGCCATCCCGGCGACGAGGAGCAGACCAGCTCCGCCGATGACCGTTCGCCATGATCCGATCGCCCAGGGGCTCAGTGATTCGGCGCCCAGAGCCGCAGCCGTGCCCGCCGAACCAACCAGAATCGCAGCCATCGCGGCAGCACCCAGGCCACCAAACTCGGCGTTTACGCGCTTCACCTCGGCGTGTGGGCGTTGCGACCTCATCACAACACCTTTGCCCAATGCGGGTGTCTGGTGAAACCGGATAATTCCGGTCAATTTCTGTTGGCAGCCCGGGCGGCCGAAACTGTTTGCAGTGAGCAACAAGCGTCTGATCCTCGTTCCCCCGTCAGAAGGCAAGGCGCTCGGTGGTGAAGTGGCCGGCGCCCGGACGCAGCCAGCCTTTGCGGATGATCCCCTCGCGGCCAAGCGGCGAACGGTTGCGGAAGCACTCGCTGACACCATCGAATCGACCGGTTCCCGTGCTCAGCTGGCCAAACTCCTGGGCGCCAAAGGCGACACGCTGGACAGGTCGATCCAGGCCGACCTCGAACTGGAACAGGCGCCACGCCTCCCGGCGATCGAACGGTACGACGGTGTTCTCTATCAACATCTCGATGCACCGTCACTCGATGGCTGGGCCACACGCCGACTGAGTGCTTCGCTGCTGATCGTTTCCGGGTTGTGGGGATTTCTGACACCGCAAGAACGAATCCCTGATTACCGGTTGAAGATGTCAGCCTCGCTGAAGGGGCTGGGCAAGCTGTCCACGTTCTGGCGGCCCGCGCTGACCGAACACCTGGCGAATTACCTGAGCAATGCGGGGCGTGGGGCCGAGCTGTGGGATCTACTTCCAAACGAACACTCACTTGCGGTGAGCATGCCGCCCCGCAAGGTCGTGAACCGTGCGGTCTTCGTGCAACCCGACCGCAGTGGCGAGATGAAACCGGTCAGCCACTGGAACAAGGCCTACAAAGGTACGTTGGTCAGATTCCTCGTGGAGAACCCGTCTGCGGGCCCCGTGGATCTTCTCGAGTGGGAGCACCCGGGGGGATTCCGTCTCGAACCGGAGTCCCTGGCAGTGCGGAATCGCATCCGGCAACTGGTGTTCGTCGACCAGTCCCGAGCCTCAGGTACGATTCGGCCATGAGTGAAGACGCCCTGGGCAAAGATTCTGAATCACCGCTCGAGATTGCAGAACGCCG
>JAUXGW010000112.1 GCA_030621865.1 Actinomycetes bacterium | reverse complement strand
GAACTCGGCACCCACACCCAAGGCTGGAAACAAGCACTCAACGCGTTCGCCATCGCCTACCCCGGCCGAGTACCCGACACACTCAACTAACCGCCTCACACAAAGTTCTTGACAAGCCCTGGCCACCATCCTGATCGAGAAGTTCACAGAGGCTGCGAACATGGTTCCGCCAGTGTTCGAACACAGTGGATTCCGCCAACTCGATGATCGCCTCCTGTAGTTCGGCGAGATCGGATCGGATACGGCTGTTGGAAACAGTGATCAGGAACTCGCCGTGTTCCCACGACATACGACCGTCACAGATCGCCTGATCGATCGCCGGGAACCAGACCTTCAACATTTTGGCGACCCGAACCCGACGTCTGCACTCTGAACGCGGTTGTTGCGGTTGTTGAGCCAGGAACTGGGCAGTGCTCAAACCGTGTACCGCAGTAGTACAGCGGCGGGTTTCCAACTCGGTGGACACATGAGCTTCGCTGATCGCCAACAACGACCGGCAACGCTGCAGATCAGTGGCCACACCCATCAACTCACGATCCGACATCCCATCAACAGCCGACCCGGAGAGATTCATCAGAGTGCACACAACCGAACCCGCCGCCGAAGGCATCACCGAACCCGCCGAACCCGCCGCCTCAACACGGATCCCCTCCAACAACTCCATCCCCGACACCTCGAACATGTGATCGAAACTAAACGAAGGGTGTGACAACCATCAGCGCAAGATCTACAAGGTGCCGAATATTCGGTCTCCGGCGTCGCCCAGGCCGGGGACTATGTAATCGGATTCATCCAGTCCCTCGTCCATGGCGGCAAGGAACAGGGGAACGTCCGGATGGGCGGCGTGCACGGCGGATACTCCCTCGGGGCAGCCGACAATACAGAGGAGCCGGATGTCGGTTGCGCCGGCTTCCTTGAGGGTATCCAGTGCATTCACGGCACTGCCACCGGTGGCCAGCATGGGATCCACCAGGAACACGGCGCGGTCTCCGAGACGGTCCGGGAGCTTGGCGTAATAGTCAACTGGCTGGTGAGTTTCCGGGTCCCGGTACATCCCGATGTGGCCAACAGCGGCGTGGGGAATCAGTTCAATTGTCGCTTCGGCCATGATGAGCCCGGCGCGCAGGATGGCGACCACCGCAGGTTCTGGACGATGGAGGCGCATAACAGTCGTCTCGGTCATCGGAGTGGAGATCGTGATTTCGGTGAGCGGCAGGTCAACGGTTGCCTCATAGACCACAAGAACCGTCAACTCCCGACAGATCCGACGGAAGTCGCCGTGCGCTGTGTCGACGTTGCGCAACAACGACAGTTTGTGTTTGACAAGAGGATGTTCGATCACTTGCACCCGGTTCATGCCGGGCAGTTTCTCACTTCGCAAGTAGCGAAGTTGCCAAATCCACCAGATCGGCCTCTGGGCGGGCTCCGATGTGCGAAATGACTTCCGCCGCAGCCAGCGAACCGAGATGTCCGCAGACACCGAGGTCGGCGCCGTGGCTGAACCCGTGCAAGAACCCAGCGGCGTACAGATCGCCTGCTCCGGTTGTGTCGATCAGCTCGTCCACCTCGTGGGCAGCGACGTTCAGGGCGTCGTCGGGTCCGAACACAAATGAACCCTTCTCGGATCGGGTGACAGCGGCATACTCGACGTTCTCGCGGAGCTTGGCAACCGCTCCCTCGAAGTCTGTGCTCGGGTAGAGGGCGTGGATTTCGGTTTCGTTGGCGAACAGAAGATCGACGTGATTCTCCACGAAATCGAGGAATGCCTCATGGTGACGTTCCACACAGAAGCTGTCGGACAAGGTCATGGAGACCACGCGACCGGCCTCGTGGGCGTAACGCGCCGCAACCCGGAACGCTTCCTGGGCCTCGGGTGGATCAAACAGGTAACCCTCGAGGTAGAGCACTGATGCACGTGCAATCCGGTTGGGGTCCACGTCCTCGGGTCCGAGATGCACCGATGCACCCAAGTAGGTGTTCATCGTTCGATGGGCATCGGGGGTCACCAGGATCAAGCAGCAGCCGGTCGAAGGGCCCTCTGGTGCCAGAGGCACCTCGTAGCAGACGCCCGTGGCGCGAATGTCGTGAAGAAAGACATGGCCCAGCTGATCATCCTTGACCTTGCCCAGGTACTCGGACCTTCCTCCGAGGGCCGCCACGCCAACAATCGTGTTGGCCGCGGAGCCACCGGAGATCTCCACTGCCGGACCCATCAGGCGGTAGATCTCCTCGGAGCGAGGTTCATCGATGAGTGTCATGGCCGCCTTGGGAATTCCGAGGCTTTCAATCAGTTCGTCCGGCTCGTGGGACAACACGTCAACAAGGGCGTTACCTATGCCAACAACGTCGAATTCGGCCTTCGCTGGATCAATCTTCGTGTTCACAGCCCGCAGGCTAGGCAGCGGCCGTCAATATGGCTAACCCGCGATTCGTCGCGTTCGCCCCACAACCGCATTATCCTGCGGGAGGGCGCCGCCCAGGTGCCCAGATATCCCTACCGACGGAGGATGACCGTGAGTCGACGACTATTCCGGGCGGGTGTGCTTTTTGCCGCCCTCGGACTTCTGGCAGGAGCCTGTGCTTCTGAGGACGACAGTGGTGATGGAGACTCCTCCGACAGCGGAGACGGCGAACTGATATGCCAGGTCACAGACACCGGTGGCGTGGACGATCGCTCATTCAACCAGACAGCCAACAACGGCTTGGTTCGTGCCGAAAGCGAACTGGGTGTTGAAGGTCGGGTGCTCGAGTCCAGCAGCGAAGCCGACTTCGAGCCGAACATCAAGGCTTTCGTGGATGCGGGTTGCGACCTCATCATTCCGGTTGGTTTCCTCCTGGACGCCGCCACACAGTCGTCGGCACAGGAAAATCCCGATCAGGACTACGCGATCGTGGACGTTGACTTCTTCGACTCAGACGCTGAGGAAGACATCTCCTACGACAATGTCAAGGAACTCACCTTCGGAACTGACGAGGCAGCGTTCCTGGCCGGTTACGCAGCAGCAGGAGCCACCCAGACCGGCAAGGTCGGCACCTACGGCGGAATCAACATTCCCACCGTGACCATATTCATGGACGGCTTCCTTGCCGGAGTCCAGAAGTACAACGAAGACACCGGCGAGAACGTCGAACTGGCCGGCTGGGACGGCTCGGACGGTCTCTTCACAGGAGACTTCGATGATCAGGACAAGGGAAAGCAGACCACGAAATCCCTCATCGACGAGGGTGCTGACATCATCATGCCGGTGGCCGGTCCGGTAGGACTCGGTTCCGTTGCAGCACTCGACGAATCCGGCGATGACAACCTCGGCCTCGTGTGGGTTGACGTCGACGGCTGCGTGAGTGTCCCCGATGCGTGCAAGTACTTCCTGACCTCCGTCGAGAAGAAAATGGACAACGCCGTGTACGACACGATCAAGAACGTTGTCGACGGCTCGTTCTCCGGTGGCCTCTACACCGGCACCCTCGACAACGACGGTGTTGCCATTGCGGACTTTCAGGAATGGGACTCCAAGGTTCCCGACGACGTCAAGGACAAGATTGACGAGTACAAGTCCGCGATCATCGATGGTTCGCAGTCGGTGGAACCGACCTGAACCGGGGTGCCAGAATTGCCGCGATCCTGATCGAGCGCGGCCTATCCTGACAACTGATGAAGGTCGAACTCCGGGGAATCACAAAGCGGTTTCCCGGAGTGATAGCCAATGAAGACGTGAACCTCTCCGTGAACAGCGGAGAGGTTCTCGCTTTGTTGGGCGAGAACGGCGCCGGAAAATCCACCCTCATGAACTGCCTCTACGGGCTCTACAAGCCTGATGAGGGTGCGATCCTCATCAATGACCAGATAGTGGATTTCGAAACCCCCGGAGATGCCATGGCGGCCGGGATCGGCATGGTGCACCAGCACTTCATGCTCGTTCCGGTATTCACGGTGGCAGAGAACCTGATGCTCGGCAACGAGAGCGTCAACGGTCCCCTCGGGGTCCTCAACCTCGGTGACGCCCGGAAACGGATCAACGACCTTTCCGACAAGTACAACCTGCCGGTCGATCCCGACGCCCTCGTGCGGGATTTGCCTGTCGGTGTGGAGCAGCGCGCCGAGATCCTCAAGGCCCTGTACCGCGACGCAGATTGCCTGATTCTGGACGAACCCACTGCCGTTCTCACCCCGGACGAGATCGCAGAACTCGAAAAGGTCATCCGGGAACTCGCAGACTCCGGCAAGTCGATCATCTTCATCACCCACAAACTGGGTGAGGTGATGCGCATCGCAGATCAGATAGTGGTGCTTCGCCACGGCAAGGTGGTGGGTCGCACAACTCCCGAAGACACAACTGAGCTGGGGCTGGCCTCGATGATGGTTGGCCGCGACGTCCAACTCGTGGTTGACAAGCCTGAGGCCGAACCCGGGGCACCGATGCTCGAGGTTCGTGACCTTTCCGTGCTCGATGATCGCGATGCGGTGGCCGTCGAATCCCTCGATTTCGAGATTCGGGCCGGCGAGATACTCGCTGTCGCGGGGGTGCAGGGTAATGGACAGACCGAACTGGTCGAGGCAATCACGGGTATGCGCCCGGCTCTGACCGGCAGCATTCATCTCGATGGCGAGGACATCACCTCAGCCACCCCGAGGGAACTCTGGACCCGTGATCTGGGCCACATTCCAGAAGACCGGCAGGCCGACGGCCTGGTCGAGCCGTTCTCGGTGGCCGACAACCTTGTCCTCAACACATACAACTGGAAACCGTTCGCGAAAGGCATCCTCCGGGATTCGTCCGAAGTTCGCTCCCACGCCAACCAACTCGTCGAGGATTTCGACGTGAGGACGGCCTCGATCGACACACATGCTGGCACTCTGTCCGGTGGCAACCAGCAGAAGGTCATCGTGGCACGGGAGTTCACCCACTCGAGCCGGCTTCTGGTGGCAGCGCAGCCCACCCGGGGTCTGGATGTCGGCTCGATCCAGTACATCCACGGTCGCATCGTGGCAGAACGCGATTCCGGGGCAGCCGTGCTCATCGTTTCCTCCGAACTCGACGAAGTGCTGGCACTCGCCGACCGAGTCGCCGTGATGTACGAAGGCAGATTCTCCGGGATGCTGGAGGGTGACGAGATCAGCAGGAATCGAATCGGTCTGCTCATGGCGGGCCGCACGGGTGACTCCGTCGATTCTCAGGATGGCGATTCTCAGGAGCGCGATTCTCAAGAGACCGACACCCGGGAACCGCCAACTCAGGACCCAGCGGCCAACGGGAGCACCGAGTGATCGACGAGGACTCCCCGGGAATGAATCCCGGACTCGCCGAAGCAGCCTCCGGTGAGTTTCCGGGAGAGACCGAGAACGGCAACGGCCGGACTCCGCGATGGCGCAAGTTCCTCCGCAGCCTGAAGGTTCCCGCTCTGGCGATCTTCTCTGCTCTCTTCCTGGGTGGGATTCTCATCATCCTCACCGACACCGACGTCCTGTGGGCCTGGGCGAGATTCTTCAATGACCCCATGCGGGCACTGACCCGTTCCTGGGAAGCCGTCTGGGACGCCTACTCGGCGCTGTTCGCTGGTGCCTTCGGGTCGCTGTCCGCCTGGTCAGAGACATTGCTGCGCGCCACTCCCCTCATCCTTGCCGGTCTGGCCGTGGCATTTGCGTTCAAGGCTTCCCTGTTCAACATCGGTGCCAACGGTCAGATGATCCTGGGAGCGATCTTCTCGGCCTACGTCGGATTCACGTTCGACGTCACCGGCTGGATCCTGGTTCCCCTGGCCCTGGCCGGGGGTGTGCTGGGGGGATTCCTCTGGGGTGGCATCGCTGGTGTCCTCAAGGCAACCACTGGCGCGCATGAAGTGATCACCACGATCATGTTGAACTTCATCGCGGCGTTCCTGCTGGCCTACTTCCTGACCACCGACACCTTCCTACCAAGCGGTTCTGCGAACCCCATCTCCAAGAACATGCTCGAACAGGCGCGTCTGCACCGTTTCATCGGGGGCGAACGAGTCGACATCGGAATCTTCGTAGCGATCGCTGCGGTGGTGTTGGTGTGGTGGGTTCTGGAGAAGTCCACGCTGGGATTTCAGGTGAAAGCCGTGGGACTGAGTCCCGACGCTGCCAAGTACTCCGGCATGAAGGTCGCACTGATCATCGCCCTGACCCTTGCCGCGGCTGGTGGTCTTGCCGGATTGGCTGGTGCCACCGTGGTGCTGGGTGCAACCGGCGTACTCACGGGAGGTGTGATCGGCAACCTCGGATTCGACGCAATCGCAGTGGCGCTCCTGGGGCGCTCCAATCCCTGGGGTGTGCTGGCAGCAGCGATCCTGTTCGGCGGTCTCAATGCTGGAGCCGTGAACATGCAGGCCGAGACGCAGATCCCGGTGGACATAGTGATCGTCATCCAGGCCCTGATCATCCTCTTCGTGGCAGCGCCCGGTCTCGTACGGGCCATCTACCGAATCAAGAAGGTGGACACCGAAGAGGCCCAGTCATTCACAAGCTCGTGGGGTAGCTCATGACCACCATTCCCGCAAACGCATCGGCGGACGAAATCCAGGCCCCAACCGACGGCGAAGTCGCACTCGAAGCCGAAGAGCTTCGCAAGGCCAAACGGGTCGGCTGGATCTGGATCTTCGTCGGCGTCGCGATCATCTGGCTTTTCGGATTCGGTTCGGAGGCCGGGGTGGAGACAACATTCAACCTGTCCCTCGAGTCCGACCTGTCGATCACTCTCCCGAGCCGCATCTCTTGCTTCGTAATCGGAGCAATCATCGTGCTCCTGGGCATCGTCCAGTCGATGAGACCCTTGCCCAAACGCACCATCTTCACGGTGCTGGTTGTGTTGTTGGCCGTATTTGCCTTCTTGATCTGGGCAACCAGGGACTCCTCCTTCTCCATGGTCGGCATGTTGCAGTCCACCCTGATCAGGGCCACACCCTTGGCCCTCGGAGCGCTGGCCGGTGTGCTCTGTGAACGATCCGGTGTGGTCAACATCGCAATCGAGGGCATGATGCTCTTCGCTGCGTTCATGGGCAGCTTCGCCGCAGCGGCTTCAGGGAATCTGTGGATCGGATTCGCGGTTGGCGTGGTGAGCGGTGGGATCCTTGCTTACGGCCACGCCGGATTGAGCGTTACCTACAAGGTCGACCAGATCATCTCCGGTACGGTCATCAACTTCTTCGCACTCGGGATAACCAGCTACCTCGCTGCCCAGATACTGACGAAATATCCAGACCTGAATCGAGCCGGCACATTCGCCAGGATCAAGATTCCGATCCTCGGCGACATTCCGTTCATCGGCGAGATCCTCTTCGACAACAACATCTACGTGTACGTCGCGTACTTCCTGTTGCCCTTCGTGACATTCATGTTGTTCAAGAGTCGCTGGGGTCTGCGGGTCCGTTCAGTCGGTGAACTTCCAAAGGCTGCGGACACCGTCGGCATCAACGTGTACCGCACGAGGTACATATCGGTGATCCTGGGTGGCGGTGCGGCAGGCCTTGCCGGTTCATTCCTGTCCCTCGGATCGGTTGGTTCATTCCAGCAGAACATGACTGCGGGGCGTGGTTACATCGCCCTTGCGGCCATGATCCTGGGCCGCTGGAACCCAATGGGCGCCCTTGGGGCTGCCCTTCTGTTCGGGTTCGCCGAGTCCCTGCAGAGCAAGTTGGCGATCATCGGCACGCCGATCCCCTCGGAGTTCCTCCTGATGGCGCCCTACATCGTCACGCTGTTCTTCGTGGCAGGGTTCGGCGGACGGGCACAGCCGCCGGCGGCCGACGGCGTACCTTACGAACAGGGCTGAGATGACAGACGACACGCCTGATTCCAGGGAAACGGCACCCACGGACCGCCCCGAGGGCCCAGACATCGATTGGGAATCCCTGCGAGCGGAAGCCCGGGCCATGACCGAGCGCTCATACGCTCCTTATTCGGGTGTCAGAGTTGGTGCGGCAGCACTCACAGACACCGGCGAGATCGTTCGCGGATGCAACGTGGAGAACGCTTCCACCGGAATCGGGATCTGCGCCGAAGTCACCCTCGGCGGCCAGTTCATCGCTTCGGATGCGGGAACACGGTTGATCGCCCTGGCCGTGGTGGCGGGCGATGGGGAAACCCTCTCTCCGTGCGGTCGATGCCGGCA